>JBFZFE010000380.1:0-2879 GCA_041306525.1 Verrucomicrobiota bacterium
CCGCCTGCCAGAACCACGGCGGCACCGTCCCCCTCCGCTAACGCCGCGCTCCCGAATCGGTAGCATAGGCCTCCGTGCTCGTGCTATTTCGTGCAACTGTGCCGTCGCGCGTGCTTGTGCCATTACGTTAACCCGACTTCCGCTCCTCAGGCTTGAAATCACTGTTTTTCGGGGGCGCGACTTGCGGATTTCCGAAGGATTTGGCGCTTTTGGCCTTCAAAACGGCGTGTAGTGGCGACCTGCCCTCTTCCCTTGGCTGCCGCGGGCATTACAATGCCCCCCATGTTTCTGAAATGCAGCACCCGCAAAAAGGACGGCAAACTCCATCGCTCCTGGTCGGTGGTCGAGAGCCGACGCTGTGGGCGTGCGGTGGTGCAACGCCATGTTCTGTACCTGGGCGAGATTAACGATTCAAAACGGGCCGCCTGGCAGAAGGCCATCGAGGTCTTTGATGAAGAGGAGGGTCAGTCTCGTCAGTGCGCTCTGTTTCCGGCTGACCGCACTCCGCCCGTCACCGACACGCCCGCCGTGCAGGTTCACCTCAACCAGCTTCAGCTCAGCCGGCCGCGCACGTGGGGTGCCTGTTGGTTGGGCGATCAGCTCTGGCGCGAACTCCATCTCGATGAGTTCTTTGCGGCGCGTCTGGGCTGGAGTCGCGAGGGGACCGATTGGGAGAAGGTGCTGCGGCTGCTGACGCTGTATCGGTTGCTCTCACCGGGCAGCGAGTGGCGGTTGCATCGACACTGGTTTGGCACGACCGCCTGCGCCGATCTGCTGGGGGTGGATGAACGCCTGGCGCAGGACGATACCCTCTATCGGGGGTTGGATGGTTTGTTGGCGCACAAGGAAGAGCTCTTCACTCATCTGCGGGAACGCTGGCAGGATTTGTTTGGCGCGAAGTTCGATGTGCTGCTCTACGACCTGACCAGTACCTACTTCGAGTGCGATGTGCCGGCCGACCCGGCGGATCCGCGGCGGTTTGGCCACAGCCGCGACAAACGTTCGGATTGCGTGCAGGTGATTGTGGCATTGGTGGTCACGCCGGAGGGGTTGCCGTTGGCCTATGAGATGTTGCCCGGCAACACCGCCGACAAGACCACGCTGCGCGACATGCTCCAGTTGATTCAGCACCGCTACGGCGCGGCGGAACGCATCTGGGTCATGGATCGTGGCATTCCCACCGAAGCGGTGCTGGAAGAGTTGCGTCAGACTGATTCCAAGATCAGCTGCCTGGTCGGCACACCCAAGGGGCGGTTGAGCGCGTTGGAGAAACAACTGGCCGACAAGCCCTGGGGCGCGCATCAGCAAAGAGCGCGGCATGCGCCGCCGCAAACTCAAGGCGCTCTGGCAACGTCTGGGTCAGATTCAACAACAAGACCTCAGCCGCGACCAACGTTTGGAAAAGCTCGGCGGCGCGCGTGACCGGGCGGGTCGGGCCGTGGCGGGGCTGGTTCACACGGAGGTGGATGCTGATGGCCAACTCCACTTCCAGTTGAACCGCGAGAAACTGCGCGCGGTCTGCCGTCGCGAAGGCCGGTATCTACTCCGCACCAATCTCAGCGCCGAGAACCCCGAGTTGCTCTGGCGATGCTACATGCAACTGGTGTTTGTCGAGGAAGCCTTCCGCACGTTGCAGGGCGACCTGAGCCTGCGCCCGATCTACCACCGCAAAGCCGAACGCATCGAGGCGCACCTGTTCGTCGCATTCCTGGCGTACTGCCTGAGCATCACGCTGCGCCAACGGCTGCGCGGGTTGGCCGGTGGCCTGATGCCGCGGGTCGTCTTCGAGAAACTGGCCACGCTCCAACTGCTGGACGTGCGGGTGCCCACGGCCGACGGGCGCGAACTGCTGTTGGTGCGCCGCACCGAGCCGGACAACGGTGTACGGCTATTGCTGGCGCGGTTGAACTTGTCCTTGCCGCCGCAACCGCCCCCGCGAATCAGCTCTGCCAAAGCCAAGGAAATCGAGCCGATGTAGTGGCGACGTTTGCCCCCGCCCACCGCAAAACCCCAGCAAAACCGCCATGCCACCTCCTTCCCAAGCCCCAGTAGCGGAAGTCGGGCTAAGATGGCCGTTGGATTCCGTGCTGTAGTAGCCGAACCGGCGCAGCACATCGATGCGCACCTTCTCGCCCAACAAGCTCTCGCCGTTAAGCCTGATTACGTGCCCGCGCGCTGTCTGACTGGCATGGCCCTGGTTGAGATGGGGCGCTACCAAGAAGGCGCGGCAGCCTACCGTGCATTGCTGCGCGAGAACCCAGCGGATGCCACTGCGTTGAACAACCTGGCCGACCTGCTTGCCACACATCCCGACCCCAAGCTGCGCAACGGCAGCGAAGCCCTCCAACTTGCCACGACGGCGTGTGCGCTGACCAGTTATCAAAACCCAACCTACCTCGCCACTCTCGCGGAAGCGCAGGCGGAAAACGGGAACATCGACGACGCCATTACCACCGCCAACCGCGCGCTGGCCCTGGCTCAGGAAAAAGCCGACAGTGACCTCGCCCAAACCATCAGTACTCGCCTGCAATGGTTCAAGTCTGGGCTACCCGTCCGTCAGCCAATCAGGTAATCGTGTCCACTGGCTTGGCGGCGAGCAAGGCGGCGCCGATAACGACGACATTGTTTCCAAGTTTCGCCGGCACGAGTTGATAGTTCTCGCGAAACACAGGAAAGACAAGCCGCGCAACGGTAGCTCGCAACGGTCTCCAGAATTTCTCCCCGGCAGTGGCCACCCCACCGCCGACAATGATGACATCGGGATTCAACAGCGCAATGGTATTGGCGACGGCAACTCCGAGGTGCCGCGCGGCTGCGGGCACGGAGCTGACGCCGCGTTCGATCGCCAGACCGGCAGCCACCGACTCCAGCGTGCGCCA
>JBFZFE010000381.1:0-12099 GCA_041306525.1 Verrucomicrobiota bacterium
TTCTCGTCGAACTCGAATTGCTGGCGCTTTGTCGTTCGCCGTCCCTAACTACTCCGGAAAGTCCGCCACCAAGAACGCCCCACCCTCGCCCAATCTGCCGGCCACCACCGCCCGTGCGCCCCGCCGCTCCACCGTGAACGGCACGAACTCCGGCACGCTCGTCGAGAACTGCACGTCACACTCCGCCGAATACACGCGCAAGAACCCGCTCGTCACCTTGCCGGGATTGTTCGTCTGCCACGCGTCACTGGTGAACCGAAACTGATCGAAGAACCGTCCCGCCACCAACACCCGCCCGCCCGGCAGCGCCGCCGCATCAATCCCCCACGCCGCCACCGTCGCGGCGGTCTCCGATGACGCCGAGAGATGGTTGCCGGCCAGGAGATTCCCCGTCGCGCCATCGAGGCGCACCACTGTGCCCCAATAGAGAATCCGGCCCTTGAATCCATACACCGCCCCTTTCAACTGCGGCCCCGCGGGCTTCCGCCAATCAAGCGGGTCCTGCCGCAACACCGAGTTGCCGCCATCGCCAATCGTCGTCACGATCACATTGCCGGCATCGTCGAGCGCCACCGTGCTCACGCCGGCGTCGCTGACCAAGCCGTTCACCCGGTTGTCATCGCCGCTCAACGGATCGGGCGAGTACGCCTTCCACACCACATTACCGGCGGAGTCGAGCTTCCACAGGAACGGCGTCCACCACGGCTCCTTCGCGGTTGCTGACGCCGACCACCCGGCAATGTAGATGTGGTCGCGGCCATCCGTCCGCAGCCGCAACGTCCGCGGATTGCCATAGTGATCGTGTTTCCACCACGGTCGCAATTTCGCCAGTGCTTCGCGGTTGACCAACGGCGTGTAGATGTCCTTGCGCCACGCCCGCTCCTTGAGGTCGGGCGACAACCGGCTCACGTAATCGCAGACGTGGTTGAAATTCTCCTTGCCCTCCTCCGGCGTCCGCGGCGTCATCCCCAAGTCGTAACCGCCATCGTGCGCCACCACCACGTCGCCGTTGGTGAGGAAGCCGATGCTCGTCGGCTGCCAAGCCCACTCGCGCTGATAACCTCGTTCGCGGGGCACATCCCACACCTGTTGCCAGCCTTCCAGCCGCCGCTCATGCTCGACCCGGGCCAACGTTGCCGGCAACCGCGCCACGAACGGCGCGCCGCGTCGCCCCAGTCCCGGTCGCGGTGCCGGCACCCGGCTACCCTTCGCCGTCTCGTGCCCATCCGGCAACTTCGGGATTGGCGCACTTGTCACCACCAGCGGATACTTCGCCCCGATTGCTGCGGCCAAAACTTCCGTCGCGTACCCACCGACATAAACGCCGTTGGAGTTCACCGCGACGCTGGTCAGAAGCGTCCCCGGCAATTCGAGCCGCGCCAGTTGCCGGGAACCATCTGCGTTGTAGCGCGCCACGAACCCGGTCTGTCCCGCAGTGTTGCCGGCCACGTAGATCGTCCCGTCTCCGGCGATGGCGACGCCCTGCAAATCGGTCGCCCCTGGCACCCGCACCGTGTTCACGAGCACCGGCGTACCGGCATGGACCGAAAGGCAAAGCGCCAGCAAGCTGGCGCACTCCAAAACTACTGATAGGAAATTGCTTTTGCGGCGGGGGCCAGAACGGGCGGCAGCAGGGGGGTTATTGTCGTGTCTCGCACTGTTCATCGGAACGACAGAACAATAGCACAGCCTGGCTCCGACCCGCAATATAGTCTATGGCTGAAATCGGGAGCAACCGTGAGTGTGTCGAACCGGCCGGGCACGAGTTTGAGTGGACGCCAATTGCGGATTGGTAGAGAATTTCTTGACAACAATTGGGTGCTTTGAGATTTTGCGTGCCGTCGCAGGCAGGAGAATTTCCCCACGGTCGGGCGATTCTCATTAATCGTTTGAATTGTGGTGGCTATTCTCGCGTGAGAACTGTGGATCATATTTTTGTTGGCACGCCGGTTGCGCAGGCAGGCAGTGCCTCACCTCTAAGCCGCTGGTTGCTTTCTTTCCGGTACGGACCAACAGAAGGGCGGGTGGTTGATTTTATCCGCTCCCCGTCTGGCGCGAAGCCTACGCGCGGGCAAACGCCGCAAAACTCTGACCGAACCTGAAATCCCAACCTCTGGAGAATGCTCGATGATCAAGAAGCCTTGCGTAACGCGCATGTGTATCACTACCGGGGTTCGTTCTTTCATGGCCTCGCGTTGATTCGTGACGCCGCCGGAAAGGAAAACAACCGCCGCCGTGAGGCCGTCAGGGAGAAGCGGAAATCTGACAGCGAACAGACGAAACAGGCAGCCAAGAATGCAGAAGCTAACACCACTGCAGAATAGCGCACGACTTTGGACAATCACTGCTGGAGTGGCGGTAGCCACCCTGCTGTCGTTTCAAAACGGATGGGCAGCAGCGGTGCGGATTCCGCACCAGAGTGCGAGCGCCACCGGGCAAGCGGAAGCGTTCACGGCGCAAGCGGATGATGCCTCGGCCATCTACTACAATCCGGCCGGATTGACGCAATTGGCTTCCACCGAAATCATGGCCGGCGGTTACGGCTGGTTTCCCGAAATCAAACGCGAGAATTCGACCGGTAGTGTTGAGATGAACTCACCAGCGTTGATTCCGCATTTCTTCGCGGCGAGTAATCTCGGCTTGTCGCAGTGGTGCTTCGGGGTTGGGGTGAACAGTGTCTTCGGGACAGGAGTGGATTGGGGCAAGAACAGTCCCTTCCGGTATCTTGTGACCGATGCACGGCTGACGGTCTTGAATATTGCTCCCACGGTGGTGAAGGCGATGATTGACCTCTGCCACAAGAACAACCTGCCGGTCATCTATCACGGCTGCGGCAACGTCCACGCCATCCTGACGGACTTCATCGAGATGGGCCTCGACGCCTACAACCCGCTCGAAGCGAAAGCCGACCTCGACGTGTGTCAGTTGCGGAGCGAGTACGGCCACAAACTCGGCTTCTGCGGCAACAGCGACATCCGTGTTTGGGAACGTGGCGACCCGGCGGAAGTCCGCCGTGAAGTGTTTCACCGGCTTCAAGCGGCGCGTGGCGGTGGGATGATTTTCCAGTCGGATCATTCCGTCGCCAGCGATGTCTCCGGCAAGACCTACGACCTGATTGTCAGCCTCGTCCGCCAATACGGGCGCTATCCGATTGAAGTGGGTGAGTTGGTCAAGGCCAGGTAACGGAGAAGACACTGATGAAGAGGCAACACACTGCCCGTGACTATAGCCTCGTGGGCTTGGATACGAAGCGCGCCGAGGAAATCGGGCTGGCCAATGCCGAATGGTACGCCTGCCCGATCTCACGGAAACGGCTCAGAGAACTGATGCAACGCCGCGATGGCCCGGCCGCCCGCGATACCTTGCTCTGGTTCGCCCTCCTGATCGGGACCGGCACACTCGGGTGCCTCACGTGGGGTACGTGGTGGGCGGTACCATGGTTTGTGCTTTACGGCGTGTTGTATGGGTCATCGTCCGATTCCCGCTGGCACGAAGCCGGTCATCGAACGGCCTTTAAGACGGTCTGGATGAACGATGTGTTGTACGAGATCGCCTCGTTCATGGTCCTGCGCGAATCGGTGCCTTGGCGTTGGAGTCATACCCGCCACCATACCGACACCCTGATTGTCGGGCGCGACCCCGAGATTGCAGTACCCCGCCCGCCGGATCTGTTGGGGATTGCAATGGCGTTCTTCAGTCTCAAGAGCGGCCCGAAAGAGTTGATCAAGATGGTGCGGCATTGTTGGGGCCGACTCCATCCGGCCGAGGCGACCTACATCCCCGAGTCCGAACACCCGAAGGTTTATCGCAATGCCCGGATCTACGTGTTGATCTACGCGATGGTGATTGGTGTCGCGATGGCCAGCCAGAGCTTCCTGCCGCTGATGCTGATTGGGCTGCCGTCGTTCTACGGGGCGTGGTTGATGGTGGTGTTCGGACTGACCCAACATGCCGGGCTGGCCGAAGACGTACTCGATCACCGGTTGAATTGCCGGACAGTGTACCTGAATCCCGTCTTCCGGTACCTCTACTGGGAGATGAACTACCATGTCGAACACCACATGTTTCCGACGGTGCCGTATCACGCCTTGGGTCAGCTTCACCAAGAGCTGAAGTCCGACATGCCGCGGCCGTATCACGGGCTGCGGGAAGCCTACCGGGAGATTATCCCGACCTTGTTGAAACAAATCCGGAACCCGTCCTACCATGCCCGCCGGGAACTCCCGCCATCCGTCAAGCCCGTGACCGCGGCCCCCGAACCAGCCTGAGCCACCACCATGAACGATTCCTCTCCTTCACCCTGGATCCCCGCCTGCGCCGCCGACGCCGTCGAAGCCGAAGATGTGATCCGGTTCGATTACAGTGGCCAGACGTACGCGATTTACCGGACCGCGGACGACCGCTACTATGCCACCGCCGGACTTTGCACGCATGCCAAAGTGCATCTGGCCGGTGGGTTTGTCAGTGGCCAGATCATCGAATGTCCGAAACACAACGGTCGATTCGATTTCACAACCGGCCGGGCGCAGGGCGCGCCGGTTTGCGTGGACTTGCGGACATACCCGGTGAAGGTTGAGAATGGCCACGTACTTATCCAACCTGCATGAAACGCATGACCAACGGAGAACAGATATGAAGCGCTACGGAATGGTTATCGGCGTGCGCGAGTCCAAGCTGAAGGAATACAAGAAACTGCACGCCGCCGTTTGGCCGGGAGTGTTGCAGAAGATCAAGCAGTGCCACATCCGCAATTACTCAATCTACCTGCGGAGACTACCGGGCGGACGGTATTACCTCTTCAGCTACTTCGAGTATACCGGCAAGAACTTCAGAGCCGACATGGCCAAGATGGCCGCTGACCCGACCACGCAGAAATGGTGGAGTGTCTGCATGCCCTGCCAGCAAGCCCTGCGCGACCGGAAGAAGGGCGAATGGTGGGCGGCGATGGAAGAGGTATTCCACCAGGACTAGCCGGATGACTTCCCGCGAACGAGTCCTCGCTGCCATCGAACACCGTCAGCCCGACCGCGTGCCGGTCGACTTGGGTGCGACGCCGAGTTCTGGCATCTCCGCCATCGCCGACGGCAACCTGAAACGTCACCTCGGCATCACCACCGGCCACACGCAGATTTACGACGTTGTCCAGCAACTCGCGCAGCCGGAAGGCGCCGTGCTTGAACTGAACTGATAGGAAATTGCTTTTGCGGAGGGGGCCAGAACCGGCGGCAGCAGGGGGGGTAACCGCGTCTGGCCGTGCGCCTCCTGCTTGATCTGCCCGCCGCCCGCCTCAGCGGCGCGAAGACGGGTGCGAAATGACCTCCTCGAATCTTCAGGATCGCGTTCGCCGTTCCCCTGGCCTGTTGGATCAGTAATCGGCGTGTTCCATCGCTGTTTTGACATACGCGGCGACGTTCTCGACCGGCGTGCCATATTCCAGAAAATCCACAGGCTGGAGAATGCACCCGCCCCCGCCTGTCTTGACGGCTTCGATGGCCGCCGCCGTCGCCCGTTTCACATCGTCCACGGTTCCTTTTTGCAGGACGTTGACCTGGTCAATACCGCTGAGCATCGCGTAGGCGCCGCCGATCTGTTCGCGCGCGGCCCGCAGGTCGGCACAATCGCCCAGCGGCGGCGGCGAGAACGGTTCCACCACGCGCGCGCCGAGCGCCTTGTAAGATTCCAGCAGACACATGATCTGGCCGCAATTGTGGTACATGCCGGGCGTGCCACGTTCCTGCACAATGTTCATGTAGCGCCGTTCGTAAGGCAGCAAATGCGCGTCGTAGGTGGCGCGACCCAGGATGCCGCCGCCGACGTTGCCGCCGATGCAGTGAACATCCACGCCGGCCTCATCAATCGCCCGCAGATACGGCACGCTGCGGCGAATCGCGAATTCCATCAGTTGCGCGTGAAACTCCGGCTCGCCCAGCGGCGCTTCGTAGAGCGTGTTCAGATCCACTAGGAGCGAGCCGACGTTGAACGGCCCGTGTGGACTCCAACTGCCGACAATGCCAGCGTCGCCCACCGCCACCTTGATCGCGCCGATCCAGCGCCGCGCATGCTCCCGCCAATGCGCAGGCATCGTCGGCTCGTAACGGCTGGCAATCTCCAGGTCGCGCAAAGTCTGAATGGGATGCCGGGTGCAGGCGTAGCAGAACGTGCCGGGACGCTGTTCATCAATGGAAAAATCCTGCGTCAACGTCCCGTCGGGCGTGCGGATGGTGGAGCGTTGGATCGTCGTGCGGCCTTCGCGGATTTCCCCGGTGGCAACCTGCCACGTGTCGGTCTGCTGCGAAACATCGAGGCCGCCGTAGATGAGGTTGAGAGGATTCATCAAGCCGTAGAGCACCCGCACGAACACGTCGCAGCCAAATTGCTGCTGAAGCTTGATGACGTTGAGTTGAAGCTGGAGATGGTCACTGGCCGGCACATCGGGGCACATCTGGTTGAGGAAATGGCCCTGGTCCGCGATAAAAATCGTCACCGGCACCCGGTCGGGCTTGCCGCCGGCCAGGGCGGTCAGCAGGCGTTCACGTCCAGTCAAGGCGTCGCCTCCGCTTTGGTTGACAAACAGTGCCGCTGCAGACTGGCATACGCTTCCCGGCCAATGTCGTCGCCGCGCCGCGGGCGCATCTCGTAGCGGCCCTGGTGGAGCGCCAATTCCGGCGAGACGAACGAACCGACGATCGTGCCCCGCCGCCGCAGGCCGCGGAACAGCTCGTCATAATAGTCGGCAATGTGCAGCGGCGTGAAGTCGCAGACCTTCAGGGCGATCCGGCCGGCAAACGCTTCCTGCATTCGGTACACCTGCCGGAAATTGGTCATACAGAAATTGTTCACGCCGACCAAGCCGTCGGTCGCGGCGAGATTTTCGATTTGGTGCTCCGCGCTGCCGCAGAAATGCAGCGTGCCGCCGCCGAATTCGCGGAAGACGCGCTCGTTGCAGGGCACGACGAATTCCCGGTATTGCGCCGGCGAGATCGCGCCGCAATCGTCATCACAAAGCCAGACCCGGCCGAACGTCTCCGGCAGGAGGATGCCGTGCGGAAAACAGCACCGGCCCCGTTCGTCGCCGATGGCCCGCTGCTGTGCCTTGATCCAAACGATGAACGCCTCGGTGCAGAACTCCAACAACTCATGCGCCGCCCGCGGCGCTTCGTGCAGCCACACGAACAACGTCTCCGGCCCCGCCAGCGTCAGTGCCGTCGTGAAGGGCCCTTGCGGATCGGTAAACGAGATCGGCAGATCGGAGTGTTCGCGGAAATACCGGATCGTCTCCAGCACGCGCGGCATCAAGCCGTCCCGTTCGGGATCCGGCAGCGTCAGTTGGCGGACTTGCGCCGGCGTGCTGACGACCACGCCGTCCACCGCCGGGTCCATTTTCGGCTGGAAAAGAATCTTCGCGCCGAGCGCCGAAGGAATCACAACGGTGCCGTACCACGGGAACAGGAACGGGATGTAATCGTCGTCATACATCGCCATGTGCCGCTCGATTTTCGCCAACTGGTAACGCAGCATCGTTTCGCAGTTGGTGAAGTAGTCGTCGGGAATCAGCGCCGGCGTCTCGCCGGACAGCCAGTAGTTCACATCCGCCACGAGGAACGGCACAACACCGTTGTCACGATGCCGGTAAGCGTCTTCAATCCGCTGGCGGGAAGCGGCGATGCGGTTCGGTGAAGAGGGGTTTACGAAAGTGTTCATTTCCTGCACGGTGTGCCGGTGATGGTCTGATGCATGGCCCAGAAATTCTCCATCGGCGTGTCCAGTTGCACGTGGTGCGTCGGGCCGATGATCAGGCCACCGCCTTGGCCGATGGTGTCGAGACGGGTGCGGACTTCCCGGCGCACGTCGTCCGGACTGCCGAACGGCAGGGTGTGTTGTTCGTCAATCGAGCCCCAGAAACAGAGATTGTGGCCGTACCGCTTCTTGAGCGTGGCCGGATCCATGCAGGCGGGCTGGATTGGATTCAGGACGTCGAGACCGACCTCGATCAGGTCGGGAATGATGGGGTCGATCACGCCGTCGGAGTGGTACATGATCTTCACGCGCGGGTTGATTCGTTTGAGCGCGCTGAAATACCCGGCCCACATCGGCTTGAACACCTGGCGCCACAACTCCGGCGACATCGCCATCGCGTGTTGCGCGCCGACGTCGTCGCCCACCCAGATGGCGTCCACGCCCATCTCGACCAGTTTCTGGGCCGCGGTGAGGTGATACCGGTACGGGATGTCGAGAATGGCCTGGGCCCGATCGCGGTCGGTCACCAAGTCCATCAGCAACGTCTCCAGTCCGCGCAACGCCCACGCCGTCTCGAAGATCGTCGTCACGGTGACGCCGACAATGTAATACTCGTCGCGGTAATGCCGGAGCAGGCGCGCCGCGTCGGCGTACAACTCGGGCCGGTTGGGGTCCGGTGGCCGGTAGGCGCGGATGGCGTTGTCGTCCGCGAGCGGGTGACCGGTGATCTCGGTGTAATACCCGGGGCCGAACGGGGTCGCATATTCCACGGCGCTCCAGCCAACACCCCATTCGTCCACGTACGGTTCGCGGGACTGATAATAACTGTTGGCCCAACCGACGCTGGTCAGCAACAGGTCTTCGTCCAGGGCGCGTTCGAGGTCGTAGATGTTGCCGCCGCCGTGCGGGTTGTGCCCGTGCGGATCGGCGAGTTTCAGGTCCGCGCGCAACCGGGCGGCAAACTCGGGCGTGAAACTGATTTGCATCGGACAACGGTCCGGCGCCTCGTGGTTGAGCGCCATGGCCACACGGTCCCGGTGTTTCATGCCTGCCTCGCGGTCTTGAAACGGTCGAAGATGACGGCGCCCAACAGGATCAGGCCGCGGGCGACGTACTGGTAAAAGGGCGCGACATTGAGCAGATTCATCGCATTCTGCACGATGCCCATGATCAACACCCCCGCCACGACAAAGCCGACACTGCCCACGCCGCCCGTCAATGACACGCCGCCCAGCACGCACGCGGAGATGACTTCCAACTCGAACCCCTGCGACGACATCGGTTGACCGCTGGTAAACCGCGACGCCAACACGATCCCCGCCAACGCGGCGATCAGGCCTTGCATTGCGAAGATGATGATCTTCACCCGCTCGGCCGCGATGCCGGCCAGGAACGCGGCTTCCTTGTTGCCGCCGACGGCGAGTGTGTTGCGGCCGAAGGTCGTCGCGTGCAACAGCCAGCCAAACACAACAAAACAGATCACCGTGGTCCAGACCGGTGCGGGAATGCCCAGCGGGAATGCGTTGCCCAGCAGGGGGCCAGAACGGGCGGCAGCAGGAGGGTTAAGGGGGAGGTTTGGAACGTCGGCCGGTCGTCTGCACCGTCCGTGAGGCCTAACTTGTTGTGCTCCGTAGGCATTTCCTTCCTTTCGGGGGCGGATTGTGGCCATGGTGCGCGTTTGAGTCAAGTCGATCGCAAGGCAACGACGGGCGCGTGGTATGGTGCTCCCGTCCCGGTCGATGAGCCGGTGTTTACTCGGCGTAGAAATCGGGGCCGAATGGCAGGTCGTCATAGAACGGCTCCCGGGTGTATTCCGGTTCAAGTCGCAACGGCGGGCCGCGATCCGTGCAACGGGCCGGGCCTTCCCAGAGGTCGAGGTGACGCAGAATCTTTTCGATGATCTCGTCCTCCTCGATCAGCGAGATCATGCGCATCTGGCCGCCGCATTTCGGGCAGAGGAGCGGATCAACGTCCCAGGCGCGTTTGATCAGTTCGCGCCAGGCGCGCGTGGGGGTTTTGCGGCGGCGGGGAGCGCTTCCTTGTTCGGCAAGGTCTCCCGGTTGGTCTGGGAGACCTGCGGTCGGCGCTGGTGCGCGGTCGGAGACCGGCGCACAACAGGCTTGGAGACCGGCGCACAACAGGCTTGGAGACCGGCCACAACGGCGCGAGCCTTTGCGCGTTGGCCGCGGGCTTTGCTGCTGTAGTAGCCGTAGTACTTGACCGTTTGGGCGCCCTTTTCGGGAATGTGTTGCGTGACGGCAGCGAGGAAGTCGGTGGCGGTGAAGACCTCGAAGTTGCGCTTGGCTAAGCCAGACCGGAGGCAGGAGACTGTAGGCTGGAGGAGATCAGGAATTGCGCAGTGAGCGGACCAGTCCGTTAACCACCTTTGCTGTTTCCGTGGCGCGGCCCAGGAGATGCCCATGGGCGGTAGCATCGAGGAAACCAAGGCGATGTGAAAGGCCGACCTGGTACTCAACTTCACGCGAGGAACCATAAGCCATATCGAGGAAGTGCAGGTAGTCCGCCTCGGAATGACGAGCACAACCCTCAACGATGTGTGACGCAATGGACACCGCCGCCCGACGCAGTTGCGATGTCAAACCGAACATCTCTTCGCGTGGAAAGGCTTGCGTCGCTTTGTACACAGCAATAACGAGTTCATCAGCCAGTTCAAACGCCCGGAGTTTTGTGTGATCTCTCATGCCGCGAATCTACGGTCTGCGGTCTCCGGTCTCCAGCCTGAGTTGGCCGGTGGTCCCGTTCAGCGTGGTTTGCATCCATTCACGGAGACTCTCGTTGGCCAGCCGGCAGAGGTCTTTGAGCAGGGACCGGTCGCGTTGGAAAAAGGTGCGCAGGGCCACCGGCAGGCTGAGGACGTAGTGGCAGTGCGGCACAACGGCAAACACGTCTTCGACCAGCACTTGAGCGGTCTGAAGGGTGCGCCGTTGCTGGCAACTGGGACAGAAGCCGCGAGTCTTACAACTGAAGGCCAGCAGATACTCCACGCGGCAGTCGGGAAAGCGAACACGGGCAAAGCCCTCGTGGAGGTCGCCGCATTGCACGAACCGCTGGACAACGTCATCCACCACCGGCCGCAGCGGGCCACACTTGGCTGCGTAACGGTCAGGGTACTCGGCGCGGAACTGGTCGAAGTGGTCTTGGACGCATTTCCACAACGGGGAAGCCCGCGGCCGGCGGGGCCGATAAACCGCCACGTCCAGCATTGGACAGGGAACGACCATGGCGCGCTCGCCTGTTGGACGAGTAAACCATGCTCTGATTGTCTGACTTCTTGTTGATCTGGCGCTGCGACCTCAATTGTCCGCCGTCCAACGCCATATAGGGAACCGGCAAGTTGATGCTCAAGAACTACATCGTCGAGGACGGCGACATCGTCCACGTCCGCCACAGCGCGTAGGGTAAGCTTCCAGCTTGCCCGTGTCTGATTGGCAACCAAGATGGTTGCCCTACCGCAACGTCAGCGTTAGGATGCCGGGCATGGACATCCCGCGCGAATGGCTGGCGGAGTTCGAGGCGGCGGCCCGGCGACCGCTTGCTCAGCGGTGGCGTTACGCCTTCATCCACACGTACAAACCCGTCTTGGATGACGCCAAGTTCCGGGCGTTCGCCACCACTGCGGATTACCGGCGCTGGTGCGAGGAGAACCTGCCGGACTGGCTGGGCTATGGCCGCGTTTGAATACCGCCAAGCCGAGGAAGTCCGCGATGTCTTCCGTCGCCATGGAGTGCGTTATCTCTTTCTCGGCAAATCCGGGGCGATCCTCTTGGGCTTCCCGGATACGACACAGGATGCCGACTTGTTCGTCGAGAAGACGCCCGCCAACTGCCACGCCGCCGTGACCGCGCTGCGCGAACTCGGCTTCCAGTTGAGCGACGCCGAGGCGAATGAGATTCAACGCGGCAAAGACTTCGTCCAACTCAAGAACGGCCCCTTCGACCTGGACCTCATCTTCGCCCCCGATGGCATCGAACGGTTTGCCGACGCCTGGCAACGCCGCGTCGAAGTCGAGGGCTTTCCGGTCTGTCACCTTGACGACATTATCGCCAGCAAAGCCGCCACGAACCGGGCGAAGGATCGTGAATCGCTGCCACGCTTGCGTTCCTTCCGCGAGTACTGGCAAGCGCGCCAACGTACCTGACACGCCGCACTACTCTTCCTCCGCCGGCGCCAGCGGACTCCCGCAGAACGCGCAGGACGCCGCACCCTCGGCGATCTCCCGCAAACAATTCCAACATTTCATTGACGCTCCTTTCGGTCCCTCGCCAACAACCGCAAGTCCGTCACCCTCGTGCACAAGGGCAACATCATGAAATACACCGAGGGCGCGTTCCGCGACTACGG
>JBFZFE010000382.1:0-8207 GCA_041306525.1 Verrucomicrobiota bacterium
TACACCCGGGAGCCGTTCTACGACGACTTGCCATTCGGCCCCGACTCCTACGCTGAGTAAACGCTGGCTGATGCATTCGGGACGGGAGCGCCACGCCTCGCGCGGGTATTGCCTGACGTTCGGCTTGACTCCACAGGAGACGTTGGCCACAATCCGCCCCGAACGGAAGGAAATGCACCCGGAGCAGAACAAGTCAGGCCTCGCGGACCGTGCCAATATCCAGTTGGCCCGCCCAGCCTCCCCCGTTAACGGGACAATGAAGTTGATCGGAACCTTGCTGTTTGGTGTCGGGTTGGCCGCAGCATTGACGGCCCAGGAGCCAGCCTCGTTATTGGCCGATCCCGTTTGGGAATACCGGCTGGGCCAGACCCCGTGGAGCACCAACCTGCCGGCGGCTGCCGCAACGGGCGTGGCTTGGCCACGCAGCTGGCGCACCTTCACGCGCTGGGAGTTCGAGACGGGCACCCCGGCCCGCGACGATGATCCGGCGGCGTTCACCAATGTGCCGACGGCGCTGACTTTGAACGGGATCAGCGCCTGCCGGGCGTCGCTGCCCAATTACGGAGCGGGCATCCTCGATCTGACCGTGGGCCAGGGCGCACCGGGCACGGGCCGCTGGGCCTACGTGTTCGGCGAGGTCAAGGCGGAGCGGGAGACCGAGGTGGTGTTGCACACTGCGGCCAGCGGTCCGAGCCAGTTCTGGTTGGACGGTCAACCGGTGACAAAAACGCCGTTGCGGATCAGGCGGGGCACCCATGTGTTGGCGGGCCGGGTGGCCAGTGGCCCACAGGAGTGGAATCTGGCAGGTGTTTTCCTGCCAGTCGGGGTCGAGGCGCGTCGGACCCAGCCCGCGGCGCCGGCCTTGGCGTTGCCGGCCCGAAAGAACTGGCCCACCAACACCCTGGCACGGCAACTGCCCGTCACGGTCGCATTGGTCGGCGACCCGCAATCGGGGGCGGTTTGGCACCAGAACGCCCAGGCGCTGAGCGCGGCCCGGCCGGATGCGTTGATCATCATCGGCGACCTGGTCAAGGACGGCTTGTCGGCAGCGGGCTGGCAGGCGACGTTTTTCGAGCCGGCGGCGAACCTGCTGCCCGAGGTGCCGTGGCTGGCCGTGTTGGGCAACCATGACCGGCGGGCGGGCTTGTTCGGGCAGTTCGGCGGGTCGAACTGGGCGGTCGAGATCGGCGGGGCATTGTTCGTCGGCATCGATGGCGGCCTGGACTGGTCATCGGGCCGCCCTCCGTCGCGCTGGCTGGAGCAGACGCTCGCGGGCGCGACCAACCGCTGGAAATTCGTCGTCTCGCATTATCCCGCCTACTCGTCGCGCAACCATGGCAAACTGGCCGACGACGGCCGCGTGCTGGAGTATCCATCGCGGATGGCGCGGCAGTTCGTGGTGCCGTTGCTGGAGAAGCACGGGGTGACGGCGCTGTTTTGCGGGCACGACCACGGTTATGAACGCTCGGAGCTGCCCAGCGGCCTGACGACAATCACGACGGCGGGCGGAGGCGCCGGCTTGTACCGGGTCTACGAGGACGGGCGGGCCAATCCGTTCGCCAAGGTGGTCGTGGACAAGCACCATTACAGCCTGCTGCGCATTGGGGCGCGCCAGGCGACCTTCACGGCCGTGACGGCCGAGGGCAGCACCATCGATACGCGGGCCTGGCCCGCAGACTAGAGTCGGCGCGTGTTGATTCGTAACCTGATCCTGGATTGGTCCGGCACCTTGGTCGATGACCTGACGCCGGTCCTCAAGACCACCAACCACGTGCTGACGACCTGTGGGCTGGGGGAGATGACCTTGGATGAGTTTCGACGGGATTTCTGTCTGCCGGTCAGGGAATTCTACCGTCACCGGGTCCCGCATGTGACGCAGCGGGAGCTGGAGGAGATTTTCCTGAAGAAATATTGCGATCACCGCCACGAGATCACGTTGTTGCCGCACAGCATTGCCTTCCTGGAGTTCTGCGCGGAGCAGGGGATGCGGGTCTTCATCGCCAGTTCGGCGGACCCGGTGACCTACGAAACGCAGATGGCGCGGTTCGGGATCGCTGCCTATATTGCGAAGCCTTATCTGGGCATTGAGGACAAGACCGAGAAGGTGCATCACATCCTCAGCGAAAACGGCCTGCGGCCGGAGGAGACGATGTTCGTGGGCGACATGGAACACGACATCGAGGCAGGCAAAGCCGGTGGCGTGCGGACGTGCGCGGTATTGACGGGGTACAACCACAGTGACAAACTGCGCGCACTCGCCCCGGATTTGGTGTGCGCGCATCTGGGGGAACTACAGATGGTTTTGGCGGGTCAGAACGGGAAAGAGGAGCATGGATAAGATTCGGATTGTTGATCTGGAAGTGCTGGCACAGATCGGTGTCACCCGGGAGGAACGGGAACAGCCGCAGAAAGTGTTGATCAGCGTCGCCATTGAGCGCGATCTGGCCGAGGCGGGTCGCTCCGACACAGAGTCAACCACCACGCCTTACGATCAGGTGGTGGATGCCATCCAAGCCATCGTGGCGCACCGGCCGCGCAAGCTGATTGAGGCGATGGCAAATGATGTGGCCTCGGAAATCCTCGCCCGCAAATGGGCGCAGGCGGTCACGGTCGAAGTCAAAAAGTTCAGCATACCGGCCGCCCGGTATGTAGCTGTGGAGATTTATCGAGAACAATGAAAACACTGCAATGGACGCAACTGTTTGCTGTTTGTCTGAGCGCTGGAATCCTCGGGCTGGGGTTCTCCCCGGCCGCGCGCGCCGACGTGGTGAAGTTGAAGGACGGCACCATCATCGAGGGTACCGTGCTGGAGCAGACCGCGACCGAAGTCGTGATCGAGAAGAAGTTTGCCGGTGGTTCGATCATGATGAAGGAAACCATCAAGAAGACCGACATCGCCGAGGTCGTGTTGGCAACGCCCGCGGAGAAAGCCCGCCAGGAAATGGAGCTGGCCTACCAAGCCACGCAGAAGTACAAGCTCGATCCCCAGCGCAGCCTGGCGAAGGATTATTACGAATCCGTGATCGAAGGCTCGCTGCGAAAATTCCTGGTCGCCTACCCGGAGTCGCCTTACGCGAAAGAAGTCGCTGACAAGATCATGGCTTGGGAGGAGGAACTCGGCAAGGTGGCGGCGGGGCAGGCCAAAGTGCAGGGCGACTGGATGGACGCCGAGAACGCAGCGAAATTGTTGGCCCAGGAAAAAACCCAGGAACTGCTCCGGCAGGCACAGGCATTCACGAGCGCGAGTCGGTTTGCCGAGGCCATTCAGCGTTATGATGAGGTCATCAAGCTGGATGCGGCTCACAGCGCCGTGCAGATTGCGGAGCGTTCACGCAGCGAGTGCTACAAACGCTGGCACGACTTTCTCCAGCAGCAACAGAACACCTTGGGCGCGGAGATTCCCCGCGTGGAAGCGCGCATCACGGAGTTGCGGGAGGAAGTCAAAAAGGCCCAAGAGGAGATTCGTGGTGTTCAGGGATCAGGGTTCAAGAAGACGACCGGCAACACCACTCGCATGGGCGCTGACACATCGCGTTTTGCGGCCGCCAATGCCAAGCTCACTTCCTCCCAGGCTGAGTTGAACCGGTTGTTGGGCCGCCTGCCGTCATTGCAGGCGGAGCTGACGGAGTTGAAGCGGGTCTCCGCCCTGGTTCAAGCCAAGGCCGGTGAATCTGGCATCCAAGTGGCGAGTGCGACCACGGCTGCTTCCACCCCCGGCGCCAGCGCGCCGACGGAGCAGGCCAACAGCGCCTCCGTCACCCCCGCCGATGATACCGGGGAATCCGATCTGCTTGGTCAAATCGCGGCGCTCTGGAAGAAGTACTGGATCTTCCTCGCGGGTGGCGGTGTGTTGCTTGTCTGGTTCGTCTCGCGTCGTCTCGGGAGATAGGCCGCCGCGACGCGCGGAGGGTTTCAGGGCTTCACGTCGCGATCAGCCGCGCAACGGAAACCTGTCGCCGCCGTGCGGTAATGGCGGGTGAACTCGGCGTTGCGGCGGGTGAGGAGCACCTCCCCTTCGCGCCAGGAACCACCGCGCAGAACCGCCAGATTGCGCGGATGTTTGTCGGGAGGCATCACCCACTCGCTCACTCCACCGGCCATGTTGACGATGCCATAGGGGCTGATGTCCCCGGGGAAGGCATAGACCAGCAGCCAGGCAATGGAGCGGCCGGCGGTCGTGGCCGCCTTGCTGGGATCGAATTTCTCACCCCATGGGAACAGCCGGCCTTCAGCGCCGCGGGCCGCCTTTTCCCACTCCAGTTCCGTCGGCAACCGTTTGCCCCGCCAACCGGCATAGGCATAGGCGTCGTACCAGTCCACACCGAACACGGGACTATCCCACGTCAGGCGGGTCTCGTTGAACAGCCCGCCCGTGGTGATGGCTTGGACAATCAAATCCCAGTTGGCGGGCCGGTGGTCTTTGCGGCCGGCAAACGGGTGTTCGGGGGGGACGCCGCCACGCGCGATGAAATCGAGCATCTTCTTGTACTCGCCAAAAGTGACTTCGTATTTGTCGATGTAGAATTCGCCGGTCACCTTCTTCTCGCCGTCTTGAAAGATGAATTCACCCGCCGGGACTGCCACCATGGTGCCGAGGTCGGCGGGCGCCATCGGGACCTTGGCGGAAGTCGCGCCGCTCGGGCGATTCCAGGGCTGCCAGACTGCCAGGGCGATAAACAGCAGCGCCCCGACCGAGATGGCAACAATGGCGAGCACGGGCTTTTCCTTTTTCGTCTGCAGCTTCTCCAAGCCCGGTTTGGCGGGCGGGGGCGGCGGGAACATCGTGTGATCCAGTGTCCGCGCCTGGGCAACCAGTTCGCTGAGGGAGGCGAACGGTTTGCGGTTGGGGGCGCTCATCATGCGTTCGAGCGTCTCGGCAATTGAATGATGCACCTCGGCAATCTGGTTCACCTGTTCGGCCAGCAACACGCCCAAGCCCATGATGTCGTCGGCCACCGACAAGCTGGCAGCCAGATCGGTCGGCACAACGTCGATCAGCTTCACGCGGCCGGTATGATCGGTCATGACGTGATCGGCGGTGGGCACGGGGTGGGGGATCTGGTGCTTCCAGAGAAAATCAAGCGCTTCCCCCGCTTCGGCGATGACGGTGAGCAAGTGATGCTCGTTGACCTTCTCGCCGTCGCGAAGAAACTCCAGCAACGCCGGACCATCCATCAGTTCCATCGCACAGTAATGCACGCCGCCCGCGGTCCCCGCTTCATACACGGCGGCGATATGGCCGTGGATGATCTGCGCCGCCAGGCGCGCTTCCTCGCGGAAACTGGCGATGGCGTGGGGATCAACCGCAAACTCCGGCGAGAGCACCTTCAGCGCGACATTGCGCTTCAAGGAAGGCTGGAACGCCCGGTAGATCTTGCCCCACCGGCTCGTGCCGATCTCGGCTTCGATCTGAAACGGCCCGACCATCTTGCCCAGCAGGAAATCCATAAATGCGTTCGCGTTGTCCATGCGGTCCTTACTGGCCCGGCAGCAATGTCGCTGGCTGCGCGGCCACGTCCTGTAATTTGTCGCGATAGTATGTCCGAATGACGCCCCCCTGCAACTCCGCGGGCGTCCCGTCCCACCGCACCGTGAATGTTTTGGCGGAAAAGTTCTCCCAGCCCGCCGGGATCGCCAGCGTGACCGGTGCATGCCAGATCGGGGCGGCGCTGCCCGCCCGCGTCAACCATTGAACGCTGATGGCGATGGCGGAGGTGTCCAGCACACGTTCGCCGACTTGGGAGCGGACCTGGAAACGCAAACTCACGCTGTTGGTCGCGTCCAAACGATTGACGTTGACGACCCGCAACATGCGATTGAGGACGGCGGGTGGCGCTGACACGCTGGCGGGAACCGCGGCCGTGGTGGCGGCAATGTTCGCGCCTTGTGAGCCCACGGCATTCGCCGCGTCGGTGGACGTCGGCAGGCGGACGGTTTTGCTGGTCTCCTTGCGCATCGTTGCGGAACGCGGTTGGGCGAACATCCGGCTCACCAGTACGATCTCGCCCACGATGATGGCCCCCACTGCCAGGGCGGCAATGACTTGCAGGCCGTCAAACGCGCGCCCCTTCTTGGCCGCGTAAACCACCTGAAACCGAAACCGGACCGACGCCAGTTCAACCTCATCGCCCGAGACCAGCCGGCGTTCCGCGACGGGCTGGTGGTTGATGCGCACGCCGGCAGGGCTGCCGAGGTCGCAGATGTAGTAACCGTCCTTGCGCCGCTCGATCACCGCATGCCGGTCAGCCACGCCATCCTCGACCAACCGCAAAGCCGCATTGGGCGCGCGCCCAATGAGCGTCAGCGGCGCGCTCGTTTCGAGCAAAAGCCGTTCTTGGCCGTGATCTACGCAGACGAGCCGGTACATGCTGTAGCATGCTAGCACAACGAAGAAGATTTTCGCAGTGGAAACCCCATCACAAAGTCGCTACACTGTCGCCCACATGGAAGTGCGCTGTCAGAGCTGTGGCGAAAGCATCGTCACCAACCCCAAATCGGCCGAGGAATACAAGGTCGTTTGCACCGCTTGCGGCGCCAGCATGATGGTGGTCCCCAAGATCGACAAGCCACGTCCCCGCCGTCTGCGCCTGCGCTTCCCGGAGTTCCGCCGGTCGCGTGAAAACGCCTGGAAACGCGTTTTTGACCCGATTCCGCGCCCGGCCCTCTACGCCGCGGGCATCACCCTCGCCCTCGCGTTGCTCTCGCCGTTCTGGGTTTACATCTTTCAGGAACGATACGCCCGCGGTCACTTCTTGTTGAGCGACGACACCACCAACCTCGTCGCCGCGACCGGCAGCGACACCAATTCGAGCATCCCGCTCTTCAACGAGAACCGTTTGCCCAGCACCTCGCTCGACGAGTTTCGCGGCGTCCGTCTCGAAACAGGGCGCGACGACCTGCTGCGGCGCTTCAATCTCCGCCTCCAGAACACCCGCGGCATGGAACCGGAGATCTATGTCGGTTACCGGCTTGGGGAAGCGGAGCACATCAGCGCCTATTTCTACAACAACCTGCTCAAGGAAGCGTTCCTCGTTTTCCGCGAACCTCGCCATGGATTGGCGACGCTGCAACAGGAGTTGCTTGACCAGTTCGGCCCCCCGGCCTCGCAGAACGACAGCCCCAACCGCATCAACGCCAGTGCCACCGGCCTCGGCGTCAGCCTGGGCGGGCTCGATGAAGCGGGTGAATTGCAGCGCCGGCTCGGGACCGTGCCTTACCGGCGGGATTACATCTGGGCCACCGAAACCCACCGGGTCGAGGCCACCGTTTACTATCAATCACCAGAAGCAGCCCAAGGCGCGATGATCGCCGTACATCTCGTCGCGTCCTCCTGGCTGCGCTCCAACCAGCCCATGGGCGGCGTGATCGTGGCGCCCGCCACCCGCACGCCCAGCCCCCTGACGCCCGGGCCTCGCGACCTGCTCCGCTAAGCTGCCGGCGAGACGTAACCGTTCGGATGCGCCTGGTGCCAGGCCCACGCGCTCTCCACAATCGTCTCAATCGAATCAAACTTCGGCGTCCAACCCAGCGCCTGCCGGATCTTCGTCGAGTCCGCCACCAACTTGGGCGGATCCCCCGCGCGCCGCGGACTCTCGACAACCGGTATCTTGTGGCCGGTCACCTTCCGCACCGCCTCGATCACCTGCAACACCGAGTAGCCGTCGCCGCTGCCCAGATTGAACACCTCGCTCTTCTCGCAACCCAGCGCCAACATGTGCGCCTGCGCCAGATCGATGATGTGGATGTAATCGCGAATACAGGTCCCATCGGGCGTCGGGTAATCGGTCCCAAACACCGGCACGTGCGGCTTCTGGCCGAGCGCCACCTTGATCACGTTCGGGATGATATGCGTCTCCTCGCCGTGCGCTTCGCCGAACCGTTTGGTCGCGCCCGCCGCGTTGAAGTAACGCAGACAAACGCTCGTGATCCCGTGCACTTGGCCGTACCACCGCAGCACGCTCTCGAACATCAACTTCGATTCGCCGTACGGATTGATCGGCGCCTTGGGCAAATCCTCGCTGATCGGCACCATGGCCGGTATCCCGAAAATCGCGCACGTCGAGCTGAACACGAACTTCTTCACCTCCGCCGCCACGCAGGCTTCGAGCAGGTTCACGCCATTGGCCACGTTGTTTCGGAAATACTTCGTCGGGTTCACCATGCTCTCGGGCACCAACGCGTTCGCCCCGAAATGCATCACTGCCTCG
>JBFZFE010000383.1:0-5889 GCA_041306525.1 Verrucomicrobiota bacterium
CTGGTGAAACGCTACCGGGAGTTGTCGTTGCCGGACACGACGGAACTGCTGCACTCGCCGATTCATGAAGAACGGCTGCTCGCCTTGTTGCTCCTCGTCCACGCTTACCGGCAACAGCCGCAGCGCGTGTACGACCTGTACCTGGCCAACACGCGTTTCATCAACAACTGGGACTTGGTGGATTCCTCGGCAGAACACATCGTCGGGGCGTTCCTGTTTGATCAGGCAAAGGTTCGGCGCCGGTCTCCGACCGCGCCGTCTTGGGACCGAAGGTCTCCAGAGGACCGGGGAGACCTGCGGTCGGCCGGAGTGGCACGGTCTGGAGACCGGCCACAACGACAGCTGGTGCGGCTGGCCCGTTCGCAGTCGCTCTGGGAACGGCGCATCGCGGTGCTCGCCACGTTTCACTTCATCAAGCGCGGGGAGTTCGCGCCGACGTTGCGCATGGCCCGGCAACTGTTGGGTGACCGGGAGGACCTGATTCACAAGGCGGTGGGCTGGATGTTGCGCGAACTCGGCAAGCGTGATGTCGCCACTGCGGAAAGCTTCCTGAACGAGCATTACCGGCAGATGCCGCGGACCATGTTGCGGTACGCCATCGAGAAGTTTCCGCAGGCAAAGCGGCTGAGCTATCTGCGCGGCACGGTTGCGTCGCGTCGTTGACTTGGCTGGCACTCGGTTCTAGTTTGACGCTCGTGAGAACAATCCAATCCTTATTGCTCGGGTGCGTTGTGCTGGCTGGCGGTTTCGTGAACAGCACGCAGGCAGCAGAGAAACGTGAACTGCTCGCCAAACAAGAAACAGTCGCCGAATTTACCGGGTTGAAATTCCAGAAGTGTCGCGGCCTCACTTCCCTGTGCCCGGACAAGTGCGGCAACTCGGGCAACGTCGCCAAGTTCCGCATCATCAAATATCTCGTCTACGAAAAGCCAGGGCAGTATGGCGACCCGCAGGTGACAGAGTTTCTCACCCAGGTGGATGACAACTTGGGCAAACTGAAGTTGCCCCAGGAGCAAGTGGAATTGCTGCGGGCACTCAAGCCCGGTGATTTCGTGCGGCTGGCATGGCGTCACGACTACGTCACCAAGGACGGGGCCTCCAGTCCTGAACGACCGCTGACCAAGGTCGAGAAACTCACGGAAGCTGCGGCGGCGAAACTGGCGGGCGAGGTGCCGTTGAAGGCCCCGGCAGGTCAGGCGACCGACTCCCCGCTGCAGCCAATGGCTTTCTGAGAGCCGCCATGGCTCGCAAACAAAGCAAGAAGGCCGACAACGGCTTGAGGGATCTCGCGGGCTCGGTCCTGCGGCCGGTCTGGTACAATCCGTTTCACTTGCTCTCGGCCGGCGAGCGCACGCCGGAGGAATGCGTGGCGTTCATCGAATGTCCGATGCGCAGCAAGATCAAGTACGAGCTCAGCAAGCAGAGCGGCATCCTGCACGTCAGTCGCATGCTCCACAGCTCGGTTCATTACCCCAGCAATTACGGCTTCATCCCACAGACGTATTGTCGCGATCATGATCCGCTCGACATTCTCGTGCTTTCGCAAGAACCGGTGATTCCCGGCTGTTTGATGCATGCGCGGCCAATCGGTTTGCTGCGCATGCTGGACTCGGGAATGGAGGACACCAAGATCATCGCGATTCACGTCAACGACCCGATTTACGACGCCTACCAGGACATCTCCCAATTACCGCCGCACATCCTGCGGGAAATGCGCCATTTCTTCGAGATTTACAAGGAACTGGAGAAAGCCGGCAAGGTCATCGTCGAGGATTTTCGCGGTCGCATTGATGCGCACGTGGAGATCCGCAAGGCGATGCAGGCGTACCGGAAATTTCGTCCGCAACTCTTGCGTTGCGAGTACCCGGATTTCTGACGCGGCTCGTTTTTTTGTGTTTCACAGCGCTTTTGTCTCGCCAACAAGCACTTCGGCTCCTATCCTCCGACCCAGCGCGAAGGTTGCATGGAGCGCCAAGGGGGTGAGTCAGTGATGGCAGCAAAGAAGAAACCAGCAGTGAAGAAGGCCGTGAAGAAACCCGCGAAGAAAGCGGCAAAGAAGAAGTAGTATCTCCGCGCGGGTCTCCCAGGTGGCCATGATGTTCCGCCCCTGCGATGCCTGCTTTCGCGAAGGCTGCCCGTTTGCATGACGCAGATCGGCAGCCTTCTCGCTTTTGGACGAGGTCCTGCCCGCTGGCGGCAGGAAGCTGACCGGCATAGCTTGGCCCAAGCTCATGGCCGCCATCAACCAATCGCTCTTGCCACGCGTTTACAGCTTACCGGCTGTGTCCTGGGCCTTGTTTGACTTTGCCGCCACTGTCTTCGCGATGAACGTCATGAGCCGGTTCGCCCTGCTCTGGATCATCAAGGAAAAGGGGGGCACCGACTTGGACATGGCCACGGCGGTGGTCTTCTCGCTCATCGCCGCCAGTGTCGTGAACGTGCTGCTCGCGCCGATCTCCGATGCACTTGGGCAACGCGCGGTGTTTGTGCGGCTCTTTGGTCTGCTCTGCGTGGTGGCCACGGCGCTGCTCAGCACCGACCCGCCGCTCTGGGGTGCCTTGGCGTTGATTGCGTTGGCCAACTTCGCCAACCAGTCGGCTGCGATTTTCTACACGGCGATGTTACCGGACGTGAGCACGCCGCGAACCTTGGGACGCTTGAGCGGCTTGAGTGTTGCGCTGGGGTATGTCGGCGGGATGACCGGCTTGGTGTTGGCGGAATGGTTGCGTGGCGAGGACAAGTCGGCATCTGTCGTTTTTGTTCCCACTGCGATTCTGTTTTTGGTGATGGCGTTGCCACAATTCCTGTTTGTGCGCGACCTCAACCCCGGCAGGACAGCGGCGATTGGACCATCCATCCGCAAAATCTGGTCTGAACTCGCGATGATCGCCCGGTTGGTATGGGGGCACCGGCAACTCCGCTGGTTCATGCTGGCGATGTTGCTCTATCTCGACGTCCATGGCACAGCCACGATCTACATTGCTGGCTACGCCAGTTTTGCGATGGGCATGGATGGACGCGAAAAAGTGTTCCTCGGCCTGACGGAGATTTCGCTTTTCCTCATCGTTGGCACCCTCTTTGCCGCCCTTGGTGCGTGGGTGATCGGGCTGGTTGCCGATCGGCGGGACAAACTGAAGCTGTTGTTTGATGTGCTTTTGATCTGGTGTGTGGCACTGGGCATCGCGTTGGTGACACCCGTGAAATGGCCGTTCTGGATTGCCGGCCCGATGATCGGCATTGCGATGGGAGGCGTGTGGGTCTTGAGCCGTTCTTTGCTGATCGAAATCGGTTGGCCCGAACATCGCACCAAGCTCTTCACCATCTTTGCGTTGGTTGGCCGCACCGCCGGTATCTTTGGTCCACTGCTTTGGGGTCTGACAGTGCGCGCCGCTGAACCGCTGGGCAGCCAGGTGAAATACCGCGCCGCGCTGGCGACCTTGCTGGGGTTGATGTGTCTGGCGACATGGATCATCCGCCACACGCTGAGGCTCAGTCGATCTGTTACCGTTTCAAAGCCTTGAGAGCCGCCTGCAGGTGCGGACGCGCCCGTGGGGAGGCATCACGCAACTCGTTTCGCAACGCTTCGATGCTGCGCCAACCCAGCGCCACCAAGGCGTTCTCCGCCGCGTACCGGACTGTCCAATACTCATCATCGAGCCGCGGGATCAGTTTGGGAATCGCGTGCGGGTGGCCAATCCGGCCAAGAGCTTGCGCGGCGCGCAGACGGACGATTTCGCGGTCGCTTTCCAGAGCGGTCGCCGCCGCACCGAACGCGGCCGAGGCCCGCAGATGGCCAAGGGTGTAGAGGGCCGTGGTGCGGGTCGGTTCACGTTCCAACAACGGCAGCAAAACGGGTATGGCGTTGGTGGCGGACTCGAAGCGGGCGAGAAAGTAACAGCAGATCCGTGCCGTGTCCTCGTTGCGCGCTGACCGGACCCCGTCGATCAGGAGCGGGATGGCGTTGGTGCCGAGGTGATCGACAAGTTGCTCCGCTTGGACGCGAAGCATGACGCCGGGCGAGGCCAACCGCGTGATGAGATACGGCAGCGCCTCCGCCGCACGGGTCTTGAGTTCCGCCTCCGCCGCTTCGGTGTCGAGTTTTTCGGCCGCGGTTTCCCAATCCCTTGTGGCGCGGCGACCCAAGCGTTCGATCGGATGGCGGACATCCACCGGTGGGGAGCGACGCGGCTGTGGACCGGTAAGCGCGTTGGTTGTTGTGACGCTCACAACGCCTTCGACAAGTGCCGGCAAGCCCGGGCGGCGTTCCGTATCCAGACCGGCTCCGTACCATGGCTTGGACCAAACGCTGTTGTTGGTCCAACCTTGTGAGTAGACGTCCTGACCGCTGAGATCGAGCAGGACCGCGATGGAACCGTACTCGCGGCGTCCGCCATCGTGACCGGCTGCCTGTGATTGTTTCGGGTCGGTGCCCGTGTAAGTGTCATTGCCCGCTCGATCCACAAGCAGGGCAAAGGAATTGTTGATCGCCGAGCCTTGGGCTGTGCTGTCGGCGCGGTAACGGTCGTTGCCGTCATCCTCCAAGAGAATGCCAACGCTGTAATCGTGCGCCCCGCCCTGACAGATGGCGTGACAATCGTAAACGTCATCGCCGTTGATATCCCAGAGCAGTCCGCTGCTGAGGTGAATACCTGCGCCTTGGGCGTATTGATATGCCTTGTACGTGTCGTTACCGGCTTCGTCGATGAGCATGGCAAGGGAGTACCAGTAGCTTGCTCCCTGGCCGTACACGTCGGCTTCATAGCTGTCATTGCCGGCCTGATCACAAAGCACGGCCACGCCGCCGCCGGCGAAGGGGCGCAGGCCGATGGCCATGCCTTGCGCGAGCGTGAAGTTGTGTCCTTCCAGCCAGCGGCAGGGATATTTCCCGCCGGTCACGTATTTGTCGTTGCCGGCGCCATCGAGCAAGAGGCCAACGCCCAATGTGCTGGCGAATGCCTGCGATTTTTCGGCAGCCCGGTAAATCGTGTCGCCTTGGCGTTGCCAGAGGATGCCGACGCCGAAAGCGCCCGCGCCTTGGGCGAAGGTGTCGGCGCTGAATTTGTCCTGACCGCCAAAATCGGCGAGCAAGCCGCAACCGAAGACGCCCGCGCCTTGGGCCACGTGCTCGGCGCTGTAGGTATCGTCACCGGCACAGTCGACGAGGATGCCGATGCCGAAAATACCGGCTCCTTGGGCGCCGATCCCGCGAGCGGCATAACGGTCGTTGCCGGCCAAGTCGATGATGACAGAGATACCGGTCGCGGCGTTGGTGGCGGTGGACTCGTAAGTGTCGTCGCCGCCCAAATCAATGATCAGGAGCGGGCGGGCGTTGGTGTAAACGTTTTGCCCAACGCCGCCGAGGAGGATCGGGCCGAGCGGGGTGGCGAGGGTGTGTTGAAACCGGTTGGTGGTTTGCAGGACGCGCAAGGCCGGTAAGGTTTCATCGATGACGCGGCAGAGCGCGGCGAAGGCCCCCAGCAGCGCGGGCCGGTCAAGTTGATTGCCGGCGGTGAGAAGAGTGTGGGCCACTTCGTCGTCCTGCAATTCAAGGGCGTCGTCGCGCTGGTGCAACCCGGGAGCGTACGCCGCCCGGTCGGTTTTGGCGGAAAAGGTGGAGAGCGCGAACGCTTCCCAGACCGCGGGGTCAGGCTTCGGCAGTTGCGGCTGGAACGAGTTGACAGCGGCGTAGAGGCGGTGGACGGCATCGGCAAGGGCAGGCGGCAGGTCAGCCGGTAAGGTCAGATCGGTGGGCACCGGCGGGGCCAGTTCCCTGCGGATGTCGGTTGCGAGGAAGTGGCCCGCAATCGGGACGAACCCGGCCAGGTTGTCGAGCGCGCCCAGTTGGCGGCGGGTGTTCTCCGCGAGAGCCGGCAGGGCGAGCGGTTGTTG
>JBFZFE010000384.1:0-10578 GCA_041306525.1 Verrucomicrobiota bacterium
TTTACGAGAAGGAACCGCCCACCGGCAATCCGTTGCTCGAACTCGACAACGTCGTGTTCACCCCGCATCTCGGCGCCTCCACGCAGGAAGCGCAGGAATCGGTCGGCACCGAAATTGCCGAGCAGATCGCCGAGGCCCTGAGTGGCGGCACCATCCGCAACGCCGTCAACATGCCCTCCTTCGACGCCAAGGTGCTCGCTGCGCTGCAGCCCTACATCGCGTTTGGCGAGAAACTCGGCCGTTTCCTCGCCCAGATCGGCCCGCGCCGCGCCGAGCGGCTCTGCGTCGAGTTCTGCGGCAAAGCCGGTGAGCTGGAAACCGGCCCCATCACCCGCGCCGTCCTCAAGGGTTTCCTCGAAAGCGCCGAAGGTGGCGACGTCAATTACGTCAACGCCCCCTCCATCGCCCAGCAACTCGGTCTGCACACCGAAGAGATCAAGAGCACCGACCCGATTGATTACGCTGAACTCATCAACGTCAGCGTCGTCGCCGATTCCCAGAAAGCCAGCGCCTCCGGCACTTTCTACGGTTCGCCCAACAACCCGCGCATCGTCCGCATCAACGACATGCCCGTCGAGGCCGTCCCGACCGGTGTGCTCTTCATCATGCGCAACCAGGACCGCCCCGGCGTCGTCGGCTGGATTGGCACCGTCATGGGCAAACACGGCGTCAACATCGCCAGCATGAGCCTCGGCCGCGACAAACAAGGCGGCACCGCGCTCGTCGTCCTCAACCTCGACAGCGCTCCGTCCTTGGAAGCCCTCGCCGAGATCCGCAAGGACAAAGACATCGTCGACGTCAAGATCGCGAAGCTGTAATCCGCGGCAGGTAGTCGCGCGCAGGCTTGGCTTTTACGGAAGCTCGCATATTGTGCCGCCATGCTACGACTTTCCCCTGATCAGAAATTGGCGGGCGTGCTGGTGCCGGTGTTCGCGTTGCGCGGACAGAACGACCACGGTATCGGCGACACGGCGGCGGTGAAGGAGATGATCGATTGGTGCGCGGCGCACGGGTTCCGCGTGCTCCAGATGCTGCCGATCAACGAAACCGGACCCGATAACTCGCCTTACAACGCCATCAGTGCGATGGCGCTCGACCCGACCACCATCGCGCTGCCGGGTGGCAAGGGCCAGGTGGACGCGACCGGGCCGGTTCGTTACCGGCAGGTCAAGGCATTGAAACGCGACTTGCTCTGGGCCGCGTTCAAGAAAGATGGTCGCGGCTGGCAGGCCGATTGGCTCGATGACTACACGCTTTACCGGGCTTTGCTCGACGAGAACGGCGGCAACGACAACTGGGAAACCTGGCCCAAGGAACAACAGTCGCCCGCCACCGTGCCGGCTTCGTTGCTGAAGAAACTGGCGGAACTCCGCCGCTTTTACGCCTACGTCCAGCGCATCGCCCACGAACAATGGGCCGATGTCCGCCGCCATGCCGAGGCCAAAGGCGTGGCGTTGATGGGCGACATCCCGTTTGGCGTCAGCCGTTACAGCGCCGATGTGTGGGCCAACCGGGAGCTCTTCGACCTGACCTGGAGCGGGGGCGCGCCGCCCGAGCCGGCCTTCAAGCCCGATCCGTTCACTGCGAAATGGGGCCAGAACTGGGGCATCCCGCTCTACAACTGGGCCGCGCACAAGAAACAGAAGTTCGCCTGGTGGAACCGCCGCGTGAAAGCCACCAGCAACATCTTTCATCTGTTCCGCATCGATCACGTGCTCGGCTTCTACCGGGTCTTCGCGTTCCCGTGGCGCCCCCAGGAGAACGAGCAGTTCACCGACCTGACCGAAGACGAAGCCAAGGCGAAAACGGGCGGCAAACTGCCGCGCTTCTTCCCGCAGGCCGATGACACCGACGAACACAAAGCCGCTAATCGCCGGCAAGGCGAGGCGTTGCTGAAGATGATCCAAAAGGCGGCCGGCGACACGGTCGTCATCGCCGAGGATCTCGGCGTCGTGCCCGATTACGTCCGCCCCAGCCTCGACAGGCTCGGCATTGCCGGCTTCAAGATCCCGCACTGGGAACGCGCCGCCGATTACAACTACGTCGCTGCCTCGGACTATCCGTCGTTGTCGCTGGTCACCCCGGCAACCCACGACCATGAGCCGCTCGCGGCGCGTTGGCGGTTGCTCTGGGCTGACCACGAGGACGCCCGCACCAAACAGGATCATCACCGGGCCTACCTGACTTGGCTGGAGCTGCAGCGCTTCGTCCGCTGGGCCGGGCTCGACGAGAACAACGTCCCGCGCGAGTTCACCCCCGAGTTGCACCACGCTTATTGCCGGCGCGTGCTCGACTCGACCGGCTGGCTGGCGCTGTTCATGATCACCGACATCTTCGGCCAAGAAAAACGCTTCAACGTCCCCGGCCCGATTGCCGACAGCAACTGGACCGAACGCCTCGACGTGCCGGTCAGCAAGCTGGATGGCGACAAGGCACAAGCCTTCGCAAAACTGATCCGCGACTCCGGCCGCTAATTCTGCCAGACCCAGTCGCCTTGGTCGTCTTGCTGGCGTTTGCCGTCGAGGACGACCTGACCGGCATCGTCGGTCTGGTTCCAGCCGACGCTCCAGAGCATGAACTTGTCGGTGCCGCTGGGCCGGTAACGCAGCGGTTGGCCGTCCACCACATCGAGCGGAACTGACACGAGCAAAGCCGGTACCAACTCCTCCAAACGACCGGGCAGTTCTGCGCGCGTCAGCCGGTAACGTTCCAGCGCACAGGCGACGATGGCTTGGTCCAACCCGCTCTGCGTCATCGCCGTGCGACGCGATGCGGCAGCGACCTCCGGCATAAGGAAGCTGGCCATTGTGTTGTACAGAGTCGTTTTCTCGAAATGTGCGCTCACCTTCGCAAGTGTGCTCACATCGAGATGTTTCTCCTTCGCGTGGATGCTTGGCAGCACCTTTTCAACGTAAACTCGGTCCAGAAACAACAGGTTCTGCCGCGACCAACCAGCAGGTACTCGTTCATGCTCGCGAACCGCACCATAGGCGAAGCGGCGTTCCCCTTGCAGCGCGTTGTACAGCCGTTCGATTTCATTGAACCGCACCAGCTCCATCTGAATCGCGGCGAGCTGCGGCTGCTGCCAACTGCGGCTGCGCACACCTTCCCAGATCGGCTGTAGCGCCAGTTCCAGAATCGCGCGGCGCACCAGGAACGAGATCAACACCGGTTCGTCCTTCAGCGCGTCGGCCAAGCGCAAGCACAGTCGCACGTCCTGCCACGCCGCGCCCGGGTTGCCGGCCTCAAGTTGGGCGCTGGCCCGCAGACTGAAAACGCGCGCGAGATGACGCAAGTGCGGCAAGTGCGGCAGCAGGATCGAGATGTTGTCTTCGTAACGAATCGGGAAATGCGTGTGCGGTCGCTGCGCCGCCGATTCGATCTCGGCGAGGATCGGTTCATACCGACTCAACGCCGCGAGGAGATTGTCGTTGGTGAAACACGCGCGCCAGCCGGCAAGATCGGTGGGCCGGTCGAGCCGCCAGTTCGCGGCGGCAGGACCGCCATTCGGCAACCGCACCGCGTCCAAGGCCGGATTCGTCGGCGGTTTCGGGAAAAGCTCGGCAAACAGCGGGATCGCGGCGAAGTTCTGGTCGTCGGGCACGGGGGACGGCAGGACCGCCGTCCATTCATACCGGTCGCCTTGGGCCTCGCGCTCGCGTTGCCACGTCGCCCAAGCATGTTTGCCACGCCAGTTCTCGGCGACAAAAAGGCAAGCCACCAACGTGATCAGGCCGACCAGCACAAGGACGATGCGTTTGAACCAGACCATGATTGTTTTCCCGTCAACGCGACGAGTTATAGCCAATCGCTGCGCCACCGGCGATGCAGATCAATTCTCGACTAGATTGGTCCGATGAACACAGCGACCACGCCGCCGGTTACCTGCATCCACAGCGTCGGGCACTCGACGCGGGCGTTGACGGACTTCATCGCGCTGCTGCAAGCCTACCGGCTCGAACAGTTGGCCGACGTCCGCACCATCCCGCGTTCCCGCCGCAACCCGCAGTTCAACCAGGACACCTTACCGGCCGCACTCCACCAACACGCCATCTCACCTATCCCGCGCCACCAACGCCAACCAACTTGACCGGCCCGGGCTTCGGTCAGGCTCTATGAAAGAATCAACCATCAAGGTCACCCAGGCGAGCTAGTCGGCTCGTTCTATTCGTCCAGGGCGGCGAGGAGCTCGGCGGCGTGGCCGGTGGGTTTTACCTTGGCGAAGATTTGTTTGATTTTGCCGTCGGGGCCGATGAGGAAGGTGGTGCGTTCGATGCCCATGTATTTACGGCCGTACATGGATTTCTCCTTCCAGACGCCGTACGCCGCAGCAATGGCGTGGTCTTCGTCGGGGACCAAGGTGAACGGGAGATTGAACTTGGCGGCGAAATTGGCGTGCGACTTGGCGGAGTCGGGGCTGATGCCGAGGACAACGACGTCTTTGCCGGTGAAGCTGGCGTGGGCGTCGCGGAACTCGCAGGCCTCGACGGTGCAGCCGGGCGTGTTGTCCTTGGGATAGAAATAGAGGATGACGGTTTTACCTTTGGCGGCGGCGAGGGCCGGGAAGGTGGGAGCTTTGGTGCCTGGTTTCATGGTTTGGTGACTCCGATTTTGGGGCAAAGGTCGCGCAGTTCGCAGGAAAAGCAATCGGGTTTGCGGGCGGTGCAACGGTTGCGGCCGTGGAAGATGAGCAGGTGCGAGAAATCGATCCAGTCCTGCCGGGGCACGATCTTCATCAGGGCCGCCTCGATTTTCGCCGGCGTCTTGTGGCGGGTCAGGCCGAGGCGTTGCGACAGGCGCATCACGTGGGTATCCACGACGATGCCTTCGGCTTGGCCGTAAGCGACCCCGAGCACGACGTTGGCGGTTTTGCGGCCGATGCCGGCAAGGGTGATGAGTTCGGCGAGTGTTTGCGGGACGTTACCGGCATGGCGGGCGACGAGGAGTTCGCAGCAGTGGCGGATGGATTTGGCTTTGTTGCGGAAGAAGCCGGTCGGGCGAATGAGGGCTTCGAGTTCAGCCGGGCTGGCGGCGGCGAAATCGGCCGCCGAACGATACCGGGCAAACAGGGCGGGCGTGACTTGGTTGACGCGTTCATCGGTGCATTGAGCGCTGAGGATGGTGGCGACGAGGAGCTGGAGCGGGTTGTCGTGGACCAGCGCGCAGCGGAAATCAGGATAGGTGTTTCGCAGCGTGACAAGGAGCGCGGCAACACGTTCCGCGAATTTGGGCTTGGCAGCTTTCACCGCGGCGAGTATAGCATAACGCTCGTTGTCATCGCTCCGCATGGTCGCGGGCGGGAGAACGCAAAACAGGAGAATTTAATCATGGCCCATATTGTCGCCGAACCGTGCGTGGGATGTAAGTTTACCGACTGCGTCGAAGTCTGCCCGGTCAACTGCTTTTATGAGATTGATGACCGGCTGATCATCAACCCGGACGAGTGCATTGACTGCACGGCCTGCGTACCGGTCTGCCCGGTGGCGGCGATTTTCGCCGAAGGCGATTTGCCGGACAAGTGGAAGAGCTTCACCGACTTGAACCGCGACCAAGCCAGCGGCGCGGCCAATATCACCGCCAAGAAAGAACCGCTGGGCAAAGACCTGCCGCAGTGCAAGCCGGCCCAATAACCCAAGTAACAATGCTCAAGCGCAACGCCGTCCTGATCTGGGACGGCGTTGCGCTTTTGCATGCACACCTTACCGGGCGCTGGCGGTTTGGCTCGCGGCCGGTCGCTTTTCCATTTCTTGATAGATCGGCAAGTAGCGGTAGTAAACCTCCAGAATCAAACAGCTCAATGCCGTCGTGTAGGCGGGACCAGGGCCGCTTTCATTCTTGCTGTTCGGCGGCGGCGCCCAATGTCCGTCAGAAGCTTGGGCTTTGACCATGGTGTGACGGAGTTGCTTTTCCCAGTTGGTCCAGTGAGTCCCCCCGGCTTGGAACATCGCCTGGGTGGTGTAATACCAGCCATAGAGGACCCAGTTACCGTCTGCCTCGTCCCAAGACATCTTGTAGGTGGCGAGGTAATCGAGCGCCTTGCGGAGGCGCACATCGCGTCCTTGTCCCAGGAATTGTTGGCAGAGCACGCCGATGCCGGTCATGTTGGGGCTGCGTTTGCCGGCGGTGTAACCGAAGCCGCCATTGTCATCGTACATGTTCCACAGATACCGGGTTGCCATCTCGAAACTATCCTTGGGGACATCGAGACCGGCCAATTGGGCGGACTTGAGGGCCATGATCATCCAGCCCGAGACGGAAGTGTCGGCATCGGCTGAACTGGCGGTGTAACGCCAGCCGCCGACGTGTTCGGTGCGTTTCTTGGCGGCTTTCTGGCTTAGGAGCACGGCATTGACCGCCCGCTGGAGGACTTCTTTGATGGCGGGGGCTTGCGTCAGGGCGTAGCCTTCGGCCAAGCTCAGCGTGACCACGCCTTGGGCATACATGTTCTTGTCTTTGACCAAGCCAGCCTCATCCACGCAAGCGAGCAAGTACTGCAGTCCGCGTTGAACGTTCAGGCCAAACTCCTTCGACTCTGGTGTCTCCCCGTGCCCCAGAAATGCCAGGACTGCCAAGGCGGTACCGGCGGACTTGCTCGGCCGGCAATCCCAGGAGCCGTCGTCGTTTTGGTTGGCCTTCAGCCAGCGCAGGCCGGCGAGCACGGCTCTTTCCGTCTCGAGCGGGGGTGGTTGCGTGGGTGGATTACCGCGTCCATCGATGCCTGGTCGCCAACCCATGCCATTGCCAAACCCATTGCCGGCATGCCCGAATCCGCTTTTCAGGATGCTTCCATCCTTGGACCCGGGCGTCGCGACGCGGTCGAGAACATTACCCACATACCGGACGTGAGAGATATTCGCGTATTCGGTTGGCACGCCAATGGTGGGGATGAGATGCGGGTCCCCGAGCGGCATCGGACTGCCTGACGCCAGCGGACCGCCACCGGCATTCTGGTCCTTGGAATCGGTCGGTCCAAACGGCTTCTCGATGGGGTTATGGAAGCGGACATCGGGGTCCGTCAACGTGCTGTCTTCCCGCTCGACAATGACATCGGTGGGGCGCCACGGGTGGCGAGTGATGACGTCCCCGATCTTGATGGCGCCAATCGAGAGCAGAATTACGCCATGAACAAGCAGCGCGATGACCAAGCAGCGAAGCAGCAGCGTCAGGCTCAGCAGCCATGCCGTGAACCGATTATTGACAGTGATCATATGGTGTCCTCCGTTCTGGCGGATGAGACACCACGACCGGGAATCCAGTTCCCGGTTTTTCGCGGCGCGAGAAAGTTATTTCGTCTCGGGTGCCGTGGCTGCGGAGAGGGCGTTGCGCTCCATCTCTTGATGAATCGGCATGTAGCGGTAGTAGACTTCCAGAATCAGACAAGCCAGCGCGGTGGTGTAAACCGGCCCGTTGCTGTCTTCTTTGCTCTTGGTGGGCGAAGCCCAGTGGCCGTCAGGAGCTTGTTTATTGACCACTGCGTCGCGGATCTGTTTGTTCCAATACTCCCAATAAGAGCCGCCGCCTTGGAACATGGCCTGCGTAACGTAATACCAGCCGTACAAAACGTGGGCGCCAGCGGTCTCATCCCAGTCAACTTTCTGCTGTTTCAGGTAGTCCAAAGCCTTCTTGATGCGGGGATCCGTGCTTTGGCCCAAGAACTGTTGGCAAAGGACGCCCGCGCCGGTCATGTTCACTCTTCTACTAGGGGCGGTGTAGCCGAAGCCGCCGTCATCATCATAGACGGTCCAGAGATAATTGCTGGCCAATTTGAAACTGTCCTCGGGCACGTCAATGCCGGCGAGCTTGGCGGACTTGAGCGACATTATCAACCAAGCCGAGACAGAGGTATCGGCGTTAGGAGCTGTCATCGTGTAGCGCCACGCGCCCATCTTGTTGACTTTCTGCGCGGCGAGAATGGCTTTGATGGAGCGTTCCAAAGGATCGCGGATGGCTTTGGCCTGCGTCATGCCGTACGCCTCGGACAAGGCCAGCGTGACTGCGCCCTGAGTGTACATGTAGGATCCCCTGGCGGGTACGACACCATTGGAATCAATGGAAGCAACCAGAAACTGGATGCCTCTGCTCACTGCGTCGCCAAATTCCTTGGATTCGGTTGTCTCGCCGCGTCCCAAGAAGCACAATACCGCCAGGGCGGTAAGCGCGTCCCTGTTAGCGCCAGCAGCCCAAGACCCATCCGAGTTCTGATTGGCTTTGAACCAACGCAGCGCCGCCATGACAGCGGCTTCGGTGCGGGCGCTCGCGCCGTGTTTGGCGGCATTAATGGCACGTGCCGGGCCCAGACGACCCGTCCAGTGACCGGAACCGGCCGTGGCGATCCCGACAATCCCGATCTTGTTATCGCCGCCACCGGCAAAGGTCGGTGCTGTCAACGCGCCCGCGGTGCCTTGGAGGCGGGCCACGGCAGTGACGGAATCACTCATCACGCCGATGACTTCGGCAACTTGGGAATCCGTCGCGGACTTGGGGGCTTCCGCGATGGCGACTTTGTACTCGACCGGGGCTTGCGGGCCGCTCACGCCTGGCGCTTGATAGTCAACATCCCGGTAGGCAGCCATGGGGTCGGGTTCTTCTTCAAGGGGCGTCGGCGGCGGTGCATCGCCGAAGGCGGCGACAATCTCGGGAATGGCACCGGCAATCTTGATCGAGCCAATCACCAGCAGGATGGCGACGTGAAAAAGCAGCGCGATCACAAAACAGCGCAGCAGAACTGTCAGGCTCATCAACCACTGAATGAATTTCTTGGTGGTGTTTGTCATGGCGATTCCTCCGTTGATCCAATTCTATGGCAATTGTGCTGGTTCGGCTACTTTTACTTGGCTGGTGCTGTCAGCGCCTTGATGCGTTCTTCGGCTTGCTTGGAAAATTTGCCATCAGGATAGCGTTTGACGTAGTTCTGATAGGCAGCACGAGCGGCGGCGGGGTTGCCCAGCAGCTCATGACAACGGGGAACCTGATAGGCGGCTTCGTCCGCCATCGGGCCTGCTGGGGCAAAGAAGAGGCGCGCGAAATAGGCAAGGGCGGCCTTGGTGTTGTCTTTCTTCTTCTTCGCGTCTTTCTCCGGCAGGGTCAGGAAAACATGGCCCAGTTCAAAGGCGGCTTCGAAGGAGGCATCACCACGCGAGGGGAGCACCTTGTTGAGCAGATCGATGGCCTCGACCATTTTGCCCTTGGCTTTATAGACGCGGGCAAGGCCCAGTTCGGCATCCGCACGCACACCGAGCTTGGCTTCCACTTGCGTTAAATCCTTGAACGCCTTCTCAGCTTCATCGTATTGCTTCTGGCCAAGCTGGGCGCGCGCCATCCCCAAGGCGGCTTGGGCATTCATCATGGGGTCATCTTCAAAGGCTTTGCGCATCTTCTCAAATGCTTCGCGCGCACGGTCAAACTGTTGTGTTTCGAGCAGCACCTTGCCAAGGGCGACATAGGTCAGGGCCGGCAACTTGTCGGCATCCGGATCCACAAGCAACTGGGCCGCCGCTTGGTTGGCTTTGAGATAGTCACCCGCCGTCAACCCCAGCTCGACAATACTTGTCAGTGAGGAGATTCGAATGGCCGAGTTGGCTTGGAATTGCTGACGCAGCGCATCGAACTTGGCGTAACCGTCAGTGAACTTTCGCCCCTTCCGATAGACGCCAAGGAGGTGACCAATCATCTGGCGGGCGGCGACAGGGTTGTCAGCGAACTGGACGAGGAATTTCTCGCAGCCAGCAATCGCTTCCTCCAAGAGACCACGTTCTTCGAGCAAAACGGCAAGTTTCTTCTGCGCCTCAATCGCGGCATTGCGGAGATTGTTGCCGGCGTCGCCCGCGCCTGCTGCGCCCGCCTCTTCAATCAGTCCCCGGTAAGCCGCAATCGCTTCGTCGAACTTGGGAGTCGCTTCCTGCGGCGCGCCGGCGGCGACAAGTTGACGGCCCTGATCCTCGAACTCCAAGCCGATGGCATACCGGGCGTCACCGACTTTGCCATGCTGCGGGAACTTCTCGGCATACTCACGGAAAGCGGTGACCATCTCCTGGCGTCTTCTTGCGCCATAGAGCGTTGTCCCGATTTCGTAGGCGGCTTGGGCTGCAAGAGCATGGTCCGCGTGATTTTCGATCAGGCTGCGAAACGCGGCGATGGCATCATCGTGGCGTTGAAGCACGGCCAGAACGCGGGCCCGCTGATACGCGACTTCCGGCGAGTATTTGTGGAGGGGAAACTGCTCGATAAACGCGTCAAAAGCCTCCAACGACTTCTCGTAAGCCGCCGCTTCATAGCCGGCAAGATAGCTGTAGAGGTAGCCGAGTTGAAACAGCACATCGGGCATCGCTTCGGGCAAGGGATGCTCGGTGCGGACCTGTTCCATGTACTTGATTGCTTCCCGTGTGTGGGACTCCGCTGCCTTCAGGTCCTTGGTCGCATCGGAGAGGGCAAAATGCACCCGGGAAAGCCGGAACAAAGCGTCGGGCAAAGCTTTGCTCTCCTTGTGTTTCTCCAGAAAAGCCGCGTAGCCTTCCCGCGCCTTTTCGAAATCCTTCATCTCGTAGTAGCAGGAGGCGATGCGGAAATCGACGGACTCCG
>JBFZFE010000385.1:0-3402 GCA_041306525.1 Verrucomicrobiota bacterium
GTCTGGACTTTGAGGGCGTCATCGGTCAGGGCGAGCAATTCACCCGCCAGCACGTCGCCATTGGTCAGGCGCACCCGCGCCACGCCGCCCGAGCGGACCTGTGCCGTGGCGCCAAATTGGATCTCTTGGAGACCGCCCAGTTCGAAGGCCAGCGGCGACTTGGATTGGGCGTGCGCCCAGCGCAAACCGTCGGCTTGGCTCAAGGCCAGCAGGTTGCCGCGCAGAATATCGGTGTTGCGGAACCGCAAGATGTCTTCGCTCTTGCCGGTTTTATCGGATGCTGTCGCCGTCGTGCCGACCGGTGCCGGTACCAGGATGGATGGTTTGTTGGTGCGAATGTCCTCGCCAGCAACCGGCAGTTTGGCCGTGGCAAGATGGGGCGTCAGGACAGTGAGAATGACAACCGTGGCACTGAAAATGATTCGATTCATGATGGGCCTCCGTTCGGCGTCACTCTAGGGTTCGTTGTCGGTGCAAGCAAGCTTTCCGCCATCTGTCGCTGATGGAGCGTGACCTGGAGTTCGGGTGTGCGGAACACTTCCTGCCCCTCGTCATAGGCTTCCCGCAACCACTCCCGAATCTGGTCACCGGCTGTGGGGCGCTGGAAATCGGCCTGCCAGATCACCCAGACGCGATTGTAGTGAGTCTGGTTCCGCGGCAACCCGCGCGTGCCGATGACGCGAAAGAGATGGGGCATCGGTTCGGTTTCCTCTTCGAGCACTTGGGGAACTTGCGCGTCGAGATAATGTTGGAACGGCCGGTAAGAGAACCGGGAGGCATGCACGACAAGGTCACCGGACCGGAAGCCACCGGCCACCTGACCGGCCGCCGTCCGCAGGGCGGAGCGGATCCACGCATTCGGCAGAAAATAATACTGCGCCAAGCCGTTCAGGTTCGCCGCCACCAGCAAGGTCACGGTCGCCAGCAGCAGGCGGCGGCGGGGTTGGGCGGCCAGGCTGCAGCCGACCATCAGCGCCAGCGCGGGTGCAACAAAGAGCAGGGCGCGCGGAACGAAGACGTTCGCCCCCAGCGATTGCAGGGCCAGACCTGTCACCGGCACCAGCAGCCAGAGGATGACAAACCAGACCCGACGAACCACCAGCGCACTCGCGATCACGACGATGCTCACCGCGATCCAAGGCCAGTAAGGACCCGGGTTCTTCGGAATCGCCCCGCTGAGCAAGGCCAGAAACCGCAGCGGATCGGCCCAGTCCAGTGGACGCATCCAGTAGCCAAACGTCTTCGCCTGCAGATGATGCCAGAATACCGGCACCCATGGCAGAAACAGGATCGCCAGCGCCGCCTGGCTGCGCCACCACATCCGCCACGGCAGCTTGGTGCGCGACTGGGTGGCGATCACATACAGGTTCTGGGCCGCGATGCTGTAAAGCGTCGTGTACTGCGTGTAAAGCGCGGCCGTGGTGGTGAGTGCGTAGAAGAGCCATGAGGCGGTGTCGCGTTGTTCCAATGCGCGCAACAGCAGCCACCAGGACAGCGCGATCAGCAGCGTTTGCAGTGCGTACATCCGCAGTTCTTGCGAGTACCAGACGTGCAAAGGACAGATCGCCAACAACAGTCCCGCCGTCACAGCAGCTGGCCGGCCGCCGAGCCGGTACCCGATGGCGAAGACCACCAGCACCGTCAACAGCCCCGCCGCGGCAGAGAAGAGCCGCGCACCCGATTCACCAGGAGCCAATCGCAACCAGTAATGCAGTGCCAGATGGTAAAGCGGTGGGTGCGTGTCATCCTTGGCCGCCACCACCGCCCCCGCTGGGCCGGATTGGGCCACCGACAGCGAAACCGCTTCATCGAACCAGAGCACCCGGCTTTCAAGCATGGCCAACCGCAATCCGCCACCAACGAGCAGCACGGCGGCCAGCAGGAGCAGCGTCTTGCTTCGTTCGCTTAACACGCGACGCAGAATGTCAAAATACCGGTCAGGCGACAATCGCAGAAAACAAAGCGCCCGGACCGATCGAGACCGGCCCGGGCGATTGTGTGAAATGAATGGTTACGAGTTGCTGGCGACAAGCGGGTCGATGTTGACGCGGTGACCGTTCTTGTCGAAGCGCACTTTGCCCGTCGCGAGGGCGAACAGCGTCCAATCGCGGCCTGTGCCGACGTTGGCGCCCGCGACCCACTTGGCGCCGCGCTGCCGGATGATGATGCTGCCAGCGGTGACGGACTCGCCGCCAAACGCCTTTACGCCGAGCCGTTTGCTGACGGAATCGCGACCGTTACGTGAACTGCCTTGTCCCTTTTTATGTGCCATGGCTGAAACTCCTCTACTTGACGACGATGTCTTTGATCTTCAGGACCGTGTGATGCGCGCGGATGCCGCGCTTGCGGTGATAGCCCTTGCGCTCGTGGAACTTGAACGCGATGACCTTGGCGTCCTTCTTGTCGGGATCCACGACCTCGGCGGTCACGCGCGCGCCCTTCACGAGCGGCTGACCGACCTGCACCTTGTCGCCATCGGCGACCAGCAACACGTCGTCAAAAGCGATTTCCGCGCCCTTGTCGCCGTCAAGCAACTCCACTTTGACGACGTCACCGGGCTGAACACGATACTGTTTTGCGCCTGTTCGTATAACTGCGTACATGAAAATATCCTTACTCCCTCTCGCAAGGGGGCGTCAAAGTAATCAAACGCCCCGCTGCCGTCAATCTTGAATTTGGGGTTATTTCAGGCCCCGTAGTAGCACTCCGCGGCCAGCCCCGTACGGCTCTTCACGGTGGCGGCGATGGACTCAACTTCGGTGGGGGACAGGGCGCTGACGGCGTCGAAGGCGGGGCGGCCGTTGATCAGGGCCATCGTTTTGCGGGCGAGCGTGCAGATCTGGATGTTCTTGAGCTGGCCACCGGCGGCGCGGACTTGGTTCAGCCGGTCACAATAGGCAGCGATCTCGTCGGCACACGGGCCTTTGCCGTAAAGCTTCACGAAGAGCGTCTGGATGACGATTGCTCGTTCCCGAGCGCAGCCGGTAATGTTCTTGAGAATGCGGGCGAACGGGATGGCGCTGCGGTCGATGGCTTTGTAGTACGGCTCGGTGCCGGCATCGAGTTTGGCCCAGACTTCGCCCTCGTGGGCATCCATCAGCGTCAGCCCGCGCTTCACGTCGGCGCGGTCGAGGCCGCCGGCATCGGTGATGAGCACGATCTTCACCCCGGCAGGTTTGTGACGGGCAATCATCTCGATCACCTTCGAGAATACCGGGCTGGTGGTCGGCTCACCGTCGCCGCTCAACGCCACGTCCCGCAGGTTCATCAACTCGCCGGGCACGCCGGCAAATTGCGGGTCGTTGGCCAGAGCCCCCGCTTGGGCTATCTCCAAGAGCGCCCGGAGTTCTTCCTCAGCCACGGCGAGGTCGAGTTGGTTTGTTGCCGGGACCGTGGAACGGT
>JBFZFE010000386.1:0-2625 GCA_041306525.1 Verrucomicrobiota bacterium
CGGCAATGTCATCGAGCGTGGACAAGATCGCGTCGCCTTGTTTGGGTTCGCCGAAGGCCACCAACAGGTGGCGGCGCGCGCGCTGGACGCCCAGCGCCCGGTAATAATCGCTCGCGTCCACAATGGCGTATCCCCCGTCCGGCGTCGCCGCGAACGACTCGGTCTTGCCCGGCAGGAATGTACTGTCGGCCCGTTTGGCGTCGTGTTGGCCGTCCACCAACAGTGTCGTGTAGTTCTCCACCGCGTGTTCCTTGCCCGGCCCGCCGAAGAACCGGGTATCGAACGCCATCAGCCGGAGGTTGAGGTATTCATTCTGGCTCCAGCCGCCGCTGCGGCGGACCGGGTTGAGCAGGCCGACTTGGATGTCGTTCTCGTCCTGCCAGCGGTTGCGGAAGAAGATGTAGCCGTCGCGGTCGGCCACCGCCTTGGGCAACACGCCCGTCGGATCCTGGCCGGGCACGTCGGTCGGATAGAACAACAACGCGAACCCGCCGTTGCCGCGGCCGGGATCGAACCGTTGCGCCGCCTCGGCCTTTGCCAGCCGGCCCATGTGGCGGTCGTAGAACCAGACGTAGTGCGGCAAGTGCGGCGGCGGACACAACGCGAGCAACAGGGTGCCGAACCCCTCGTTGGAGTTGCTGCGGTGCGACACGCCGTATTGCACGATCTTGCGCTCGAACGAGGTCATGAACGTCTGCACGAACAGGTTGAGCTTCCAAAAGGCGTGCGTGTTGGCCGCGGCCAGCGGGCCGTTCTCGCCGTGTTGCGCCAGCGCCAGCGCGGCCGGCAAGGAGAACCCCATCGGATACTCCGTATAACCAATCCCCTCGTTGTGCGCGCCGAGTTCGCCACCCATGTCCGTCAAATGCCGCCGCAACACGTCCACCACCACCGGAAACCGCGCGCTCGTCTTCTCCGCGCCCGTCGCCAACAACAACATCGCCTCCGCGCCGTAGAGCACGCCGTAGAAATTGTAGCCGGAAACCTTCGCCGGGTCTTCCGACACGCGCCGGTATTTCTCCCAGTGCTGGCGGAAGTATTCGAGCAACACCTCGCACTTCTGCCGCTCGGCGTCGGTCCACTCGTTGTAGGCCCAGTCGTAGGTCAACGCCAACCCGAACGTCGCCATCGCATGCCCCAGCGAGCGCGACTTGAACCCGCCATTCTGGATGTAACCGAGTGTCGGCAACACCTGCGCCGCCCGCTCCGCAAACCGGCGCCGGTCCGCCGCGTCGGGCGCGACCAGGCTGAGGAACGCCAGTTCCCGCGACGCATACACCGGCCTGTAGCCGGCCCGGCCATCGCTGGCCCCAGTCACCTTCGCCGGGTCCTGCGCCGCGCGTTCCAGCAGCGCGGCATAGGCGAGTTGATGATGCGAGCCGGGCACTTGAATCTGCCGGCGAATGGTCGCGATCCGCTCCGGCGTGACCAACAACCGCGGATGCGTCACGGCGAGAAACTTGTCGAGCCGTTGCGCCGGCGCGGCTGGCGGCTTCGCGACCGTCTTTGGCGCGACCGGTTTCTTCGCGGGCGGTTCCTCCAGCGTCAGTTCGTCGGCCGCCCCGAGGGTCAGCGCCATCCCCAACCACACCCCGACGAGAAACCATGCTTTCATGCTTTCATCCAACACCGCGACCGGGGAAATGGCAATGGACAGACCGCGCATCGGCTTGCAGTTTCGACGCGGACGCCCGGCGCGGCTCGGCGCCGTCCTCCCCGGCTGTTCGGCGCCGGTTTGCCACGGGAGTACGGCGTGTGGCGTCTCGCGGACTCGGCTCCTGACCGCGCCGTCCGGACCGACCGCCAGTCCTCCACGGGCTGTCTGCCGGGACACCTGCGGTGAAGCCGTGGTGGCGCGGTCAGGAGACCGCGCCACAACGATGACGGATGCATTTCCTCAATGGTTGCCGGTGGCCAACGCCGTGCGCGTAGGCGGCGGCCAGTCCTCAGTGAGTCAGATCGCGGGCATTTGTGCATCACGTCGCAACCCACCACTCCGGGCCGCCGGGCATAGTCGGCGATCCGTGCCAGGTGGAGCTCGTCGTCGTTGAGCCCGGGCACCAAGGGGCAGCGCAGGTGGACGGCGACGTTGTTGGCCAGGGGGCCCAGTCGAGATTGGCGAGGATGGGGTCAAGAGCGAGGCCGGTCAGTTCACGATGACGGCCATGATCCGCCTTGAGGTCGAAGAGCATTAGATCCGCCAGGGGCGCGAGGCGCTGGAAGACCGCCAGCGAAGCATAACCGCTGGTATCCAAGCAGGCGTGAATCCCTTGGTCGCGGTCCAGGCGGGCCAACCGGATCACTCGAACTCCTCGCCGATTGTCGTTGGCGACAAGGTGTTCGTCGTCTGCGCGGCCAGCGCAGGTTCTTGCCGGTGACCGCATCGAACTCCTGCGGCGGCTTGGCCTCGGGAAACACGCCCGAGCCATCGCCGCGAAAACCGATCATGCCGGCTTGGGCTGCGGCAAGCCCAAAAGAAAAACAAACACGATCTTCATGGCGGCGGGTTTATTTGGGATCGAGCGCATTGAGGGCCTCTTGGGCGTACGCGCCCGCCGTCCCGCTGGCCGCGATGGCCCGCAACAGCGTTTGGTTCTGGCGGATCCGTTCGAGCCGTTGCCGCGG
>JBFZFE010000387.1:0-2827 GCA_041306525.1 Verrucomicrobiota bacterium
GCGGTGAACTGGCCAACAATGGCGTGCACGCCCTGGATCTCGTTCGTTGGGGATTGCAGGTCGACCACCCGCGACTGGTGACCTTCACCGGCGGACGCTACCACTTCGAGGATGACCAGGAAACGCCGGACACCGGGGTGGCCGCGTTCGATTTCGGCAAATGCGGCGCGTCCTGGGACGTGAGCAGTTGCCTGCCCCGAACGGGCGAGAAACTGCCGTTTGTCGCGTTCTATGGCGACGGCGGATCGGTGACCAGCGATGGCGTCGGCTACAAAGTTTGGGACATCAAAGGCAAGGAGCTCCAAGGCCAGACCGGCCCGGGTGGTGACCGTGGGCACTTCGAGAACTTCATCGCCGCCATCCGCGAAAACCAACCGTTGGCTGCCGAGATCGGCGATGCCCAGAAGAGCACGATGCTGTGTCACCTGGGAAATATGGCATGGCGCAGTGGCCGGGCTTTGAAAGTCAACCCCGCCGATGGCACCATCACCGATGAAGCGGCCAGGCGAGAGTTTTGGTCCCGGGAATACCGACCGGGCTGGGCGCCGCAGATCGGTTAAGCAATCCCGGGCGGGAACTTGAGGCTGTGGATGAGGCAAGGCTTGCCGGAGAATCCAGCGCCGGGCGTTAGCCTGCCGAACCCCGTTTCCTCCATGAACGTCGCTCTCGAAACCCACGGCCTCACCCGCGACTTCCGCGCATTTCGCGCGGTCGATCAACTCAGTTTGCGCGTGCCGGCCGGCTGCTTTTACGGATTCCTCGGCCCGAATGGCGCCGGAAAGTCGACCACGATCAAGATGCTCACCGGCCTGCTCGCGCCAACGGGGGGCAGCGTTCGAATCCTGGGGGAAGAGGTGAGCGATCCGCGACGCGCGCTTGCCGTCAAACGGCGCGTGGGGGTCGTTCCGGAAAACCTGGCGCTCTTCGACAACCTGACGGCACGCGAGTACCTGACTTTCATTGGTCGGATGTACCTGCTTCCACCGGAGACCGTGCGGGCGCGCTGCGAGGAATTGCTGGCGATCATGGATCTGGCGCGGGAACCCAAAAAGCTCACCCTCGAGTTCTCGCATGGCATGAAGAAGAAACTCGCGCTCGCCGCCGCGCTGATCCCTAACCCGGAACTGTTGTTTCTGGATGAGCCCTTTGAAGGCGTGGATGCGGTGGCCTCCCGAACATTGCGCGACACCCTCAAACAATGCGTCGGGCGCGGCGCGACAGTGTTTCTCACATCGCACGTGCTCGAGATCGTGGAAAAGCTCTGCACAGACGTGGGCATCATTGTTCGCGGACGATTGGAACACCAAGGCACGATGGCGGAACTGCGCCGTGACGGTTCTCTCGAGGATAAATTCCTCGCCGTCGTCGCCGACGATGCGCCGGAGCGCCAGAAGCTGAGCTGGCTCGAGGGATGAACCGGGAACAACTCCAGACGATCCTGTGGCTGCGCTGGCGGCTCACGCGCAACCAATGGCAGCGCAGCGGCGGCTTTGGCGCCGTCCTCGCCCTCATCATCGCCGGGGGAGCGGTGCTGTTGGGCGGCGCAAGCTTTGTCGGCGCGATGGTTGGCGCCGCGTTGAGATTGGGCGCTGCGTCTCCCCAGGTCGTGATGGGCCTTTGGTTCGGCGTCACCGCAGTTTTTCTTTTGTTTTGGATGGCCGGATTGGTTGCAGAACTACAGCGGGCGGAAACCATCGACCTGCAGCGGCTGATGCACCTGCCGGTCGGGCTCGGACAGATCTTCGTGATCAACTACGTGGCCTCGCATTTCGCGCTGGGCATCATCCTGGTGATCCCGGCGATGACCGGGCTGGCCCTTTGGGCTGGCGTGGTCGCGCGGCCCGGCGATGGCGCTGCTGCTGCCGCTGGGATGGAGCATGGTCTTCATGATCACGGCATGGACTTATTGCCTGCGCGGCTGGCTGGCCTCCATGATGAGCAATCCCCGCCGCCGTCGTGCGATCATCATGGGGACTTCACTGGGATTCGTCCTCGCCGCCCAGGCGCCCAACTTCTACTTCAATGTGTTCGGCCGGCACCACCGTCCCGACCAGCGCTCCGCCGCGACCCCGGAAGAGTGGCAAGCCTCGGACGCAGCGCGCCAGGCCGCGGAGCAAGAGCGCTTCGACCAATTGGTGGAAATGCAGAGATTCGTTCCGCCGCTCTGGGTGCCGTATGGCGCGTTCGCGCTGGCCGAGCACCGGGTCCTGCCGGCACTGTTGGGCATGTTCGGTTGCGCCGGGCTCGGCGTTCTCGGGTTGCACCGCGCTTATCGGAGCACCCTTCGGTTCTACCATGGCCAGACCGGAGGGAACGCCGGACGAGCCGGTGCCCAACCGGGTTTGGCAATGTCCACCGCGCCGATCAAAGCGCGGAGGAACTGGCTCGAGTTCCGTCTGCCGGCTATTCCCGAATCGGCCGCAGCTGTGGCCCTGGGCAGCTTGCGTTCGATGCTGCGCGCTCCGGAGGTAAAGATGGCCTGGGGAACAGGGTTTGTCGTGACTCTGATCATCGGCGCGAGTGTGTTATCAAGGGATGCTTCGAGGATGCCCGATGCGCTGAAGCCGTTCGTCCTGTTGCTCGCCATGGGCGGCTCGCTATTCATGCTGGTGCAGTTCCTGGGGAACCAGTTTGGCTATGATCGGCAGGGCTTTCGCGCGTTCGTGCTCTCGCCGATGGACCGACGCTGGATCCTGCTGGGCAAAAATCTCGCGACGTGGCCCGTGGGCGGAGCATTCGGACTGTTGTTGCTGGGTTTCATGACCTACTGGTTGCGGCTCCCACCCCTGGTCATAGCAGCAGCCCTGCTGCAACTCGGCACCTTGCT
>JBFZFE010000388.1:0-11261 GCA_041306525.1 Verrucomicrobiota bacterium
ATTACGACACGGCCGTTGACGGCGCGGCGTTGGTGGCGCTGCTGGCCCGTGCGGGCGCCAACGTGTTGCAGGGCACGCCCGCCACCTGGCGCATGTTGTTGACCGCGGGCTGGACGGGAACACCCGGCCTGCGGATGTTTTGCGGCGGTGAAGCGTTGCCCGCTGATCTGGCGGCGGAACTGCTCCAGCGCGGCGCCGAACTCTGGAATCTTTACGGGCCAACCGAGACCACCATTTATTCGGTCGGGAGCCGGGTGTTGCCGGCGCAATCGATTCAGTTGGGCCGTCCGCTGGCCAACACCGAGTGCTACGTCGTCGATGCGCGTCGCCAGCCGGTGCCGCCGGGCGTGGTCGGTGAATTGTTGATCGGCGGCGCAGGCGTCGCGCGCGGCTACCTGAACCGGCCGGAGCTGACCGCCGAGAAGTTCATCCCGCATCCGTTTCGCAACGACGGCGCGCGACTTTACCGGACGGGCGATCTCGTCCGGCAACGGCCCGATGGCGCGCTGGAGTTTCTCGGGCGGCTCGACAACCAGGTCAAGATCCGCGGCTTTCGCATCGAACTGGGCGAGATCGAGACGGTGTTGCGCGAGACCGCGGCGGTGCGCGACGCGGTGGTCGTCGCGCGCGAGGATGTCGCGGGCGACAAACGGCTCGTGGCCTACCTGCAACCGCGCAATGGTGCGCCGCCCGTGCTCAGCGAGTTGCGCCAACAGCTCCGCGCGAAGCTGCCCGATTACATGGTACCGGCTGCGTTTGTCCTGCTCGATGAATTCCCGCTGACTCCCAGCGGCAAAATCAACCGGCGCGCCTTACCGGCTCCCGAGGGCGCCCTGCACGCGGCGGCGTCGAATTACGAAGCGCCGCGCACCGCGCTGGAGGAAAAACTGGCGGCGATCTGGGGCGGCGTGTTGCGCATGAACAAGGTGGGCATTCGCGACGACTTCTTTGCCGTCGGCGGTCATTCACTGCTGGCCACGCAGATGATGGCGCGGGTGCGTGATGCGCTCGGCGTGCAGGTCCCGCTGCGCAGCCTGTTTGAGCATCCGACGGTGAGCGAACTGGCGGCGCATGTCGAGGCGCTGCTCTGGGCGAAACAGCCGGCGGCCATTCCGCGTCGCGAAACGGCGCAGCTGGTGGAAGGCGAACTCTGAGCCAGGAAGGACGACATCATGAATGTTGAAGATCTGCTGGCGATGGCGCGGCGGCACGACCTCGCGCTCTGGGTCGAAGGCGACCGCCTGCGCTACCGGGGCGCGCCGCAACAATTGGGCGCGGAATTCCGGCAGGCATTGCAGGCGCAACGGCGGGAGTTGATTGCGTTGCTGCGCGACGCCGAGGCCCCGGGCGCTGAACGTCCACCGTTGCGGTCGCGTCCGCGCACCGGGCGTCTGCCGCTATCGTTTGCCCAGCAACGTCTCTGGTTGATCGACCAGTTGCAGCCACAGCAGGCGACCTACAACCTGCCCGGCGCGCTGCATCTGAGCGGTCCGCTGAACTTTGCCGCTTTGGAGCAGGCGATTGGCGAGTTGTTCCGGCGGCACGAGGCGTTGCGTACGGCTTTCGCGACGATGCCGGATGGTGAGCCGGCGCAGATCATCGCCGTCCCTGCGACTTACCGGCTGCCGGTCACCGACCTGCGGGTTTTGCCGGCGCGCGAACGCGCCGACGTGACAGCGCGGCGTTTGCGGGAACTGGAGTGCCGGCAGTTCAACCTCGCCACCGGCCCGGTGGCGCGCTTTGAGTTGCTGCTGCTGGGCGAACAGGAACACATCCTGGCCTGGAACTTTCATCACATCGCGTTCGACGGTTGGTCGCAAGGTGTGTTTGCCCGCGAGTTGTCGGAGTTGTACGCCGCCCATGCCGCGGGGGCAACGGCCAGTCTGCCGGCGTTGCCGGTGCAGTACGCTGACTACGCGCTTTGGCAACGCGAGTGGTTGCAGGGCGACCGGCTGGCCGCTGCTCTGTCCTACTGGAAACAGGAACTGGCGGACGCTGCGCTGGTGTTGGACCTCCCCGCGGATCATCCGCGCCCGGCGGTCCAGAGCGTCCGTGGTGGACGCGAGACGTTCCGTTTGCCCGCCGGGCTCACGACGGCGTTGAACGCGCTGAGCCAGCGCGAGGGAGCGACGCTGTTCATGACGTTGTTGGCGGGTTTCCAGACGTTGCTTCATCGCTACACGGAGCAGGAGGACATCCTCGTCAGCACGCCCGTGGCCGGGCGCGAGGCCGTGGAGACCGAGGGATTGATCGGTTTCTTCGTCAACACGCTGGCGATGCGCGGCCGGTTTGCCGGGCGGCCCACATTCCGCGAACTGTTGCAGCGTGTGCGTCAGACCGCGCTCGGGGCGTACGCCCATCAAGAACTCCCCTTCGAGCGGTTGGTCGAGGAACTCCAGCCGGGACGCGATCTGAGTCGGCCGCCGTTGTGCCAGGTGATGTTCGCGTTCCAGAACACAGCGCCGCCGCAGTTCGAGTTGCCGGGCCTGACGGTGCAGCCGTTGGAGCATCATCTCGGCGTTGCCCAATTCGATCTGTTGCTGGAAATGACCGAGAGCGACGGCGAGTTGCGCGGGCAGTTCGCCTACTGCGCCGACCTGTTCGACGAGGCGCGAATGCGTCGGCTGAGCGGACATCTGCAAACGTTGTTGGAAGCGGCCGTGGCGACGCCGGACTGTTTTGTGGCGGAGTTGCCGTTGCTGACCGCGGCCGAACACCGACAGTTGTTTGTCGAATGGAACGATACCCGGCTCGATTACGAGCGGGAACGGACCTTGCCGGAGTTCATCGAGGTCCAAGCCGCGCGCTGGCCCGCGGCCACGGCGTTGATTCACGAGACGACGCGGCTGAGCTATGGCGAGCTCAACCGGCGCGCCAACCAATTGGCCCGGCATCTGCGCCAGCGCGGTGTCGGGCCCGACACACTGGTCGGGATCTGCCTGGAGCGGACGTGGCAGTTGCCGGTCGCGCTGCTGGCGGTGCTCAAGGCGGGTGGCGCATACGTCCCGCTGGATCCATCCTACCCGGCGGAGCGGACGGCCATGATCCTGGAAGATGCGCGCGCGCCGTTGTTGCTGACGCAACGCCGGTTCGCCACCGGCCTGCCCGGCCGCCTGGTCCTGCTCGACGAACTGGATCTCTCGGCCGAAAGTGATGCCGACCTCGGGCCGGTCGCGGCCCCGAGCGATCTCGCCTATGTGATTTTCACATCGGGCAGCACGGGACGTCCCAAAGGCGTGGCGTTGGAGCATCGCAATGCCGTCTCGTTGATTGCCTGGGCGCGCACGCAATACGCACCGGCCGAGTTCGCCGGCATGGGATTCTCGACTTCCGTCTGCTTCGACATGTCGATCTTCGAGTTGTTCGCGACCCTGAGCCTGGGCGGCACGGCGATCCTCGTCGAGAACGCGCTGGAACTCGCCGCCGCGCCCGCCGCCGCGGAGGTGACCTTCCTTGACACGGTGCCTTCAGTCGCGCGCGAACTGTTGCGCAGCGGCCGCATCCCGCCGGCGGTGCGCACGATCAATCTCGGCGGTGAATACCTGCCGCAGTCGCTGGTGGAGCGTCTCTACGAACTGCCGCACGTCGAGAAGGTATACGACATGTACGGGCCCACGGAAACGACGACCTTCTCGACGTGCGTGCTGCGCCAACGCGGCGGACCGCAGACGCTCGGGCGACCCATCGTCAACACGGAGTTGTATCTGCTCGACGCCCACCGACAGCCCGTGCCGATTGGCGTGCCCGGTGAACTTTATATCGGCGGGGAAGGCGTGGCGCGCGGTTACCTCAACCGGCCCGAGCTGACGGCGGAACGATTCCTCCCGCATCCGTTCGATCCCCGGCGCCGCCGCCGCATCTACCGCACGGGTGACCGGATGCGGTACCGGGCGGATGGCACGCTGGAGTTTCTCGGACGCCTCGATCATCAGGTCAAGGTGCGCGGCTTCCGCGTCGAGCTGGGCGAGATCGAATCGGCGTTGCGGGGCGCACCCGGCGTGCGCGACGCGGTGGTCGTGACGCCCGCCACCGGCAGCGGCGAGACGCAATTGGTGGCGTTCCTGCTCAGCCAGAACGGCGGGTTGGCGGTGGAAGAGTTGCGGCGACATCTCCGGCGCACGTTGCCGGAATACATGGTGCCCGCCGAATTCGTGCGCCTGGAGAAATTCCCGCTGACCCCGACCGGCAAGATCAACCGCGGCGCGTTGCCGGCCGTGGCGGCCGCGGGGGGCCACCTCGAGTCGTCGCGGCCCTTTGCGGCGCCGCGCACGGTGTTGGAGGCGAAGCTGGTGGAGATCTGGGTCCAGGTGTTGCGTCGCCAACCAATCGGGATTCACCACGATTTCTTTACGCTGGGCGGTCACTCGTTGCTGGCGACGCAAGTGATGGCGCGCATTCACGAGACATTTGGCGTGACGGTTCCGTTGCGCTGTCTGTTTGAACACCCCACCGTCAGCGCGCTGGCGACGCACGTCGAGGCGTTGCTCTGGGCCAAGCGCGGCCATGAGCCGTTGCGGGCCGAGCCGGGGACAATGATGGAAGGAGAAGTGTGAGATGCACATCCTGAGTCGGGTTCTACAACGCTGCCGCCGTGATGGTGTGATGGCCACGGTTCAGCACAGCGGCCTGCGCCTTCTGAGTAGTTGTGATTCGTTCCTCCAGGACCGGCGGCGTGGTGTGGAAACCGCCTTGCCGGACCGCTTACCGGAAATGCGCGCCATCGAACCGTCCAATCACTTCTACCGGGCCACGGCTTACCGGACCTTCCGCCAGATCATGAGCCATGTCCGGCTCCGCCCCGGTGAAGATGTGTTCGTGGACTTTGGCTCCGGCAAGGGACGAGTCCTGCTGCTGGCCGCCGAGTACCCGTTCCGGCGCGTGATCGGCATCGAGTACTCCCGCGAACTGCATCAACAGGCGCAAACCAACCTCGCGGCGGCCCGCGCCCGGCTGCGCTGCCGGGATGTCGAGTGCATCTGTGCCGACGCTACCGAATGGAGCCTGCCGGCGCGGGCCAACGTCCTGTTCTTCTACAACCCATTCGAGGGCCCGGTGCTGGCCAAGGTTTGTGAGAACATTCGCGCCTCGCTGCGCGAACATCCGCGCCGTCTCACGCTGATCTACGTGCGACCGGACACCTTCTTCGAACGTGAAATCCAGTGGCAATCCTGGCTGCGGCGACGCGTCGAACTGCCTTGTGTCGAGGGGCGCGTCGCCATCTATGAAACCTGGACCAAGGAGACGGCCAATGAACCTGACCGAGCTGCTCAACGATCTGCGCGCCAAAGAAATTGAGCTGTGGACCGAGGGCGACCGGCTGCGTTACCGGGCCAATGCCACGGCGTTGACGCCGGCGGTGCTGGCCGGGTTGAACCAGCATCGCGCCAGCTTGCTGGTCCTGTTCCGCGATGCCGCCGCCGCGCACCGCCAGATTCAGGGTTGGAGCATCGGACCGGTGGCGCCCTGTCCGCCCGGCACGGTCGTGGACTGGATCGTGGCACAGGCGGCGCGCCACCCCACCGCGGTGGCGGTCGAGGATGGCGACACCGTGTGCCGGTACGTTGAGATTGTGGACCAGGCGCAGCGGATCGCATCCCGCCTCACTGCGCATGGCACCGGGCCGAACCAGATGATCGGGCTCTGTGCCGAACGCAGTTCCCGGGCCATTGCCGGGTTGCTGGGCATCCAACGTGCCGGCGCCGCCTACCTGCCGCTGGACCCCGCTTATCCCGCCGAGCGACTCGGGTTCATGATGCGCGACGCCCGTGTGCGCTTGTTGCTGGCCGATGATCCGTCGACCTGTTCCTGGGCGGACCCGCACGTCACCACACTGGCCCTGGCCCAAGCCCCGATCAACTCGCCCGCCTGTCTGCCGGCAATCGCGACTGCCTCCGACGCCGCCTACGTCATCTACACCTCGGGCAGCACGGGTCAGCCCAAGGGCGTGGTGATTGAACATCGTTCCCTCGCCAACTACACCCGCGCCTGCATCGAAAAATTCCAGTTGTCCCCGCGCGACCGGGTCCTGCAATTTGCTTCCCTGAGCTTCGATGCCAGCGTCGAGGAGATTTTCACGACACTGGTCGCCGGGGCCACGCTGGTGTTGCGGCCCGCGGAGTTGCCGGGCTCGATGGCGGAGTTTCTGGATGACTGTCGGCGGCAGGCGCTCACCGTCTTGGACCTGCCCACGGCGTTCTGGCATCAACTCGTGATTGCCATGACGAGTGAGCAACTGCGCCTGCCCGACACGGTGCGGCTGGTGATCATCGGCGGCGAAAAAGCCTGGCCGGCACAACTCGCCCAATGGCGAACACTCGTCGGCCCGCAGGTCAGACTCCTGAACACCTACGGCCCGACCGAGAGCACCATCGTCGCCACGTGGGCCGACCTGACCTCCCTGCCGCTGGCGACAGAAGCGGTGCCAATTGGTCGTCCCGTGCAAAACGTCGAAGCCTGGATTCTCGACGAGCAATTGCGTCCCCTGCCCGTCGGCGTGCGCGGCGAACTCTACCTGGGCGGTGCCGGGCTGGCCCGTGAATACCTGAACCGGCCCGACTTGACCGCCCGGGCGTTTGTCCCGCATCCGTTCGCGCGCCAACCGGGCGAACGACTCTACCGCACCGGCGACCTCGCGCAATGGCGCGGTGACGGACAGATCGAGTACTGCGGACGCGCCGATCATCAGGTGAAGGTGCGCGGGTTCCGCATCGAGCTCGATGAGGTGGCGGCGGCGTTGCGTGAGCAACCGCACGTCACCGAAGCCGTTGTCATCCTCCGCGACTCGCAACTGCACGCCTATGTTTCCTTGTCGGCGCCCATCAACGACCTGCGTGCCCGGCTGGCGAAGCAGTTGCCGGCCTACATGGTGCCGGCCAGCATCACGATTCTGCCCGCGCTGCCGATCGGGCCCACCGGCAAGGTGGATCGCGAAGCGTTGCCCGCGCCGGTCATTCGCCAGAGCGACGCCGCGGCGCCGACCACCGAACTGCAACGGCAGCTGGCCGCCATCTGGGCCGAGGTGCTGGCGCTGCCGGTGGTGGGCATCGAGGACGATTTCTTTGCGCTCGGCGGTCACTCGCTGCTCGCCGTCCAGCTCGTCGAACGCATCCGCACCACCTTGGATGAGCCGATTACCGTGCGCGCCTTGTTTGAACACCCGACCGTGACCGCGCTGGCCGCGCATCTGGAGGCGATCCACTGGGCCCGGCGCGCCCAGCAACGGAGCGACCAGGCACTACCGACAGGCGAACTATGAAATTTGAAGAACTGCTCGCTGACCTGCGCCAAAACGAAATTGATGTCTGGCTCGAAGGCGACCGCGTCCGCTACCGCGGGCGCCCGGAGGCGCTGACGCCGCCGCTTCTGGAAGAACTCGGTCGTCACCGGGCCGAGCTGGTGGATTTCCTGAAGGCGGCGACCGGATCGGGCGCGGCAACGCGGCCGCGCCTGAAACCGCAACCCCGGCCGGCGCGCATGCCGGTCTCCTTCGCCCAGCAACGGCTCTGGGTCCTTGACCAGTTGGAACCGAATCAGCCGACCTACAACGTCCCGGGCGCGCTCCAGTTCAGCGGTCCGCTCGACGTGCCTGCGCTCGAAAAAGCCCTGAACCAGATCGTCGGCCGCCACGAAGCCTGGCGCACGACGTTTGCGATCAGCGACGACGGCCAGCCGCAGCAGCTCATCGCGCCGCCCGGCAAGCTGGCCTTGCCGGTCACGGATCTGAGCGGCGTCGCTGCCGAGAACCGGCTGCGTCACGCCGAGGAGTTGATCAACGAGTTGGCGCGCGAACCGTTCGACCTCGCGACCGGCCCGCTGGTGCGCTGGCGGCTGTTGCGGTTGCAGGCCGAGGAGCATGTGCTGGTCTGGAACACGCACCACATTGTGTTCGATGGCTGGTCGGTGGCTGTGTTCGAGCGCGAATTGCTGGCGCTCTATGCCGGCAAGGTTCTGCCGGCTTTGCCGGTGCAGTATGCCGATTTCGCCATCTGGCAGCGCCACTGGCTTCAAGGCGACGTGCTCGCCCGGCAACTCGCCTATTGGCAGCAACAACTTGCCGGCGCGCAGACCGTGCTCGACTTGCCGGCCGACCGCACCCGTCCGCCGACGCAGAGCTACAACGGCACCAGCGTGCCGGTGATGTTGTCGCCGGAGTTGACGGCGCAGTTGAAGGAACTCAGCCGCCGCGAGGGCGTGACGCTGTTCATGACGTTGCTGGCCGCGTTTTTCGCCTTGCTGCATCGTTACACCGGACAGGAAGACATCCTCGTCGGTTCACCCAGCGCCGGCCGCGACCAGGTCGAGACCGAGAGTTTGATCGGATTCTTCGTCAACACCCTGGTGCTGCGCAGCCAACTGGCCGGTAACCCGAGCTTTCGCACATTGCTCAAACAGGTGCGGGAGACGGCCTTGGGCGCGTATGCGCATCAGGACGTGCCGTTCGAGCGCTTGGTCGAGGAACTCCAGAGCGCAGGCGACTTGAGCCGCTCGCCGTTGTGCCAGGTGATGTTCATCCTCCAGAACTCGCCGGCGCTGCCGACCGATTTGCCGGGGCTGAAGCTCGCGCTGTGGCCGGTCGATGCGCACACTGAGAAATTCGACATGACAATGGAGTTGAGTGAGACGCCTGCCGGGCTGACCGGCGTGCTCAGTTTCGCCACCGACCTGTTCGACGAAGCGCGGATGCGGCGGCTGGTTGGACATTACCGGACCCTTCTCGGTGGCATCGTCGCCCATCCCGAGCAACGCCTGCACGAACTGCCGTTGCTGACGGAAGCTGAACGCCGCCAGCTCGTGGCGGACTGGAACAGCACCCACGTGCCGTATCCGCGCGATGTCTGTTTGCACGAGCTGTTCGCGCAACAGGTGGCCCGGACGCCTGACGCCGTCGCGTTGGTGTATGAAGGCCGGCAGCTCACGTACCGCGAACTCGACCAGCGCGCCAACCAACTGGCCCGGCATCTTCTCACGCAGGGCGTCGGGCCTGACATCTTCGTGGGCGTCTGCTGCGAACGTTCGCTGGAAATGGTGATCGCGCTTTACGCCGTGTTGAAAGCAGGGGCCGCTTACGTGCCGATTGCGCCGGATTATCCGGCCGACCGCGTGGCGTTCATGATCGAAGACGCCCAGGCGCCGGTGTTGTTGACGCAGGCGAACCTGCGCGCGCAGTTGTCGGCCCAGCGCGGCACGGTGATTTGCCTGGATGGTGACTGGCCCGTGATTGCGCAGCAGGCGACCAGTGCGCCGGTAACCGCGGTCAAGGCCGAGAACCTGGCCTACATGATCTACACGTCGGGTTCGACCGGCAAACCCAAGGGCGCGATGAACACGCATCGGGGCATCGTCAACCGGCTGCTGTGGATGCAGGACGCTTACCGGCTCACGCCCGCCGATGTCGTGCTGCAGAAGACGCCGTTCAGCTTTGATGTGTCGGTCTGGGAGTTCTTCTGGCCGCTGCTGGTCGGGGCGCGGCTGGTCGTCGCGAAACCGGGCGGCCACCAGGACCCCGATTATCTGGTCGAGTTGATCAACCGTCGCAAAGCGAGCGTGATGCACTTCGTGCCGTCGATGTTGCAGGTGTTCGTCGAGACCGAGGGCGTCGAACGTTGCCGGTCGTTGCGTCAGGTGATCTGCAGCGGCGAAGCGTTGTCGTACGAATTGCAGGAGCGCTTCTTCGCGAAGTTACCGGCCACCCAGCTCCAGAACCTGTACGGGCCCACGGAGGCCGCCGTGGACGTGACGGCGTGGAGTTGTCAGCTGCACAGTCCGTTGAAGTTTGTGCCAATCGGCAAACCGATTGCCAACACGCAATGCTACATCCTCGATGCGCAACTGCAGCCGGTCCCCATCGGCATCCCCGGCGAGCTGCATCTGGGCGGCGTGCAGGTCGGGCGCGGTTACCATCACCGGCCTGAACTCACGGCGGAGAAGTTCATTGCCGACCCGTTTCGGAGCGAGCCTGGGGCGCGTTTGTACAAGACCGGCGACCTCGCGCGTTACCTGCTGGATGGCAACATCGAATACCTGGGCCGCCTCGACCGGCAGGTGAAGATCCGCGGGTTTCGCATCGAGCTCGGCGAGATCCAGGCGGTGCTCGAACAGCACACCGGCGTCCGCGAAAGCGTCGTGGTGGCGCGCGACGGCCAACTCGTGGCGTATCTCGTGGCGCAGACCGAGACGACGCCGGCGGTGAAAGAGTTGCGCGAATATCTGGGACAGAAGTTGCCGGACTACATGGTCCCGGCGGCGTTCGTGGTGTTGCCGGCGTTGCCGTTGAGCCCGAACGGCAAGGTGGACGTGCGGGCGTTGCCGGCACCGGCGGTGGGCGGCGGCGGCAATGGCGCGCACGAGCGCGTGGCGCCCCGCGACCCGTTGGAGGGACAGTTGGCCCGCGTCTGGGAGAAGGTGTTCGGCTTTGGGCCGATCGGGGTGCGCGACAACTTCTTTGAACTGGGGGGGCATTCCCTGCTGGCGGTGCGGTTGTTCGCACAGGTCGAGAAGCTGACCGGCAAACGGCTGCCGCTGGTCACGTTGTTCCAGGCCCCGACCATCGAGCAACTCGCCAACGTCATGCGCCGCGACGGCTGGGAAGCGCCGTGGTGGTGTTTGGTGCCGATCAAGCCGGACGGCTCGCGGCCGCCGTTTTATTGCGTCCACGGCGTGGGCGGCAACATCCTCGAATATCTCGACCTCGCGAAGTACATGGACGAGGACCAGCCGTTCTACGGGATCCAGGCCATCGGTCTGGACGGCAAACGGGAGCGGCAAAACCTCACCGTCGAGGAGATGGCGGCCCATTATCTCAAGGAGGTGCGCGCGTTTCAGCCGCAAGGCCCGTACTACATCGGCGGCTCCTCCTTCGGCGGCTTGGTCGCCTACGAGATGGCGCAACAACTCCACGCCGCGGGCGAAGAAGTCGGGTTGCTCGCGTTCTTCGACACGAACGGGCCGGCGTATCCGCAATACCTGCCGACGGCCACGGTCTGGCAGAAGACGCTCGACCGGGTCCGGCACCGCGTGAACCTGCACTGGGAAAATCTGCGGGAATCCCACGGCCGGGAACGCGTCCGCTATCTCCGGATCAAGGCCCGGCGACTCGGCTACAGCGTTGTCGTGGGCGGTCAACGCCGGGTGCGCCGCCGCTGGCGGAAATGGTGGGCGCGCCTGGAAGAGTTGTTCTGGCCGTCGGCCATCCGCAACGTCAAGCGAGCGGGTCACTGGGCGGCGCGCGATTACCGGGCCAAACCCTATCCCGGCAAGGTCAC
>JBFZFE010000389.1:0-3176 GCA_041306525.1 Verrucomicrobiota bacterium
TGCTGACGGCATAAGACAGAACCCAGAGCGCCGCGTAGCGCAAGGTTTGCCGTGCGAGCGTGGCGGTATGGACATCCATTTCACCGAAAACAAACAGTTTATGACCAAAGAAGGCTACGACAGCCCCAGTCGTTCTAGCTAGGAACTGAGCCACCACGATGCCAAGGCCCGCAAAGCAGAGGGTGAACACAGCGAGATCGACGAGCCAGGCCACTCCGCCGGTTAGCAGATAGCGCCCAACTCGGGCCGAGCCGAGGCCAACAACGCATCTCACGCGAAGCGACCAGACAACTCGGGGCCAAGTTCTGGTAGGATAATCACTGGGCAGTTATCTAAATCAATGCGATTGCAATGCATGTCAATTCCATCCGATCTGCGGTAAGCCAGGAGTACGATAGCTTTACCCTTGCCGACAGTGTTCGGTATCTACGGACGGCATAAAAAGGCATGCACCGATGCACCTGAGGAATCCGGGTGCATCACGTCTCGCGAAGCATCGCGCCACAGACGTTACACAGAACCCAAAATTCAGAGTCCGATGCTGCGCTCGATCTTTACTCCTGTTCATTCCCAGGCAGCAACTTTCCATTCAATGGTCCAAAGCTATCATTGGCTGACACGGGATTCACGAAAGCTTTCAACCGCCAAGCCGAGGTGATGTTGTTCAACCGGAAATAGAAGTGGTTATCACCTGCTCGCAATTGGAACGGAACCTTGTCGTCCCCGAGTGTCGCTGGGCGAGGAACAATATTTGTCCACAACGGAATACCGTTGAGCCATACACTGATACCGTCATCGGATCCCAGTTCCAGGGTCGCTGATACCTCCCTGTCGACCGTTATCCGAGCGTACAGGTATGCTGTCGCTAAGTTCGCGTCCCCACGCAGCCTTCCGACGTCTACGTCGAGTACCGCATCTTTGCCCACATCGACTGGCCGCCAATCTTCTGCGGGGCCATCCCGAGGCACAATATGGATCTGACTAAACTCTTTCTCCGTAGTCTCGAAGACCGGGCCCAAGCGAAGATCAGTAAACCTGTAAGGCCAATTCATTAGGTAGTGGCGATCCGCCGAACGCCGTGCCGATTCGGTGTTTTCGGCTTCCGGCCGCATTCTGCGATAGACGGAGAAGTAACTGTTCTGATCCGTCTTTTGGAAATAGCCCTGTTCGACAAGGTAATAAATAAGAGGATAATGATCAGAAACCGCGCCGCGACTGAGCACCAAGATATCGACATGATTTGGCGAATGGGGCTGTTCCCCGCGAATCCCCCAATAATGTACCCGCCAAGGGTTCGGAAATAGATAGATTGACTTCCTCTGCGAAAGCTGGGGAACAAGCCAATCCGACGCCGCCACACCGGCATCGGGACCAATCGCTTGGCGAAGTTGCCGCAACATATCACGAACCTGGGCGTGTTCGTTCCAGTTCCGCCAATCCGCAACTAAGTTAAAATGACGAAGCTTGGATACATCTCCAGCTCCCGAGATAGACAGCATTACTATTACCCCAACGACCAGAATAGGAAGCCATCTCTGAATCCGACCGAGTCTCGCAAGCACGACTAGCGAGGCATAGTAGATGAATGGAATAGCGTTGAAGTTGTAATGGTAATCAATATTAATGTTATAGGCGCCGATGAGACTGTTTACCAGCATCGAAGGGATCGCCGGTACTACCATCAGGGGGGCCACCACGGGCAGGAATGCAACCGGGGAAAAGAGTTGGAGCCAGTAACGAATTACGTCTTTGTCCTCGCCGAGGCTGCTGAGGAGATGCTGTGGATCCATCATTTTTCCGACGATTCCGCTCAAGGTTCCTGCTCCTGCCTCCATCCGAAAATAGCCTTCGCCATTGAACAGCGGAAGCAGCCAGAAGAAGACTATTAGAAACCAGGCGAATGAGAGACCAATGGTCCATGCGGCGAATCGCCATTGGCGCAGCACTAGAAGGACGAGTCCAAAAGTAGCGGTCGTGAAGCACATGTCCTCGCGTACGTTGAGCAACAAGACCAGGATCAATACAAAGAGGACTAGGTTTTTACGCAGATAACATAGTATCCAGGCAAAATAAAGCCCGGCGGCCATAACCGCGCTGTGGTATTGCCAGAGCAATGGATTGTGCACCGCCGGATTGGCTAGGTAGGCAACGCCGAGAGCAAATAGCAAGCCTCCGGACGTGATGCCTAGCTGCTGGCCAATACGATAGATCAAGAGCGAACCTGCAGCCACGCTGATAGTTTGGAATAGGAACAGCCAGAAGACGCTGGGGTATAGAAGGTATAAGGGCACGAAAAGGGCATCAATCCCTTGCAGATGGTCTCCATGAACATGCAGGCCGCGGACCGTGTTGGTATAGGGTGGTTCGAATTGGCTCAATAGCCAGATATTTTGATCAATAATACCCAAGTCGTAGGCGCTGGTACCCAGGACGTCGTGGATGTATATCGCCTTTGCGGTGAACAGCGCAATAAACATGACAGCCACCACAACGGAAGCTGCATACCAGGGATCGCGCAACTTTGCGGGCGGCATAGTGCTCATTACGGCAAAAGGCTCCGTGCATCAGTCAATTCAGAGATGAAGGGAAGGCACAGAGGCTCGTGCGAGGGAGAACCCGTTAGACCTTGGCCAAAGCCGATACGGGACCGTAACGTCAACTGTGACCCTGCTGGCGGAGGGCTCGAACTTGCTGGGCCGGGACGAGATGATTTGAACAACGCATTACGCCTTTCGGGTGGAAGTTGGCATTGCGGTTGAATCGGGATTGGGGAGCATCCTCAGTTTCCCTGCTGCTGTCTCTCATCGACCAAGTTTTTCGCCTCCTGGGTCCAGCGGTTGTCCGGGACCGTATCGACGAGGTCGGCGTATAACCCCTCGGCGGTCTGCTGGTCGTTTGATTGCAGTTCAATTTCGATGAGCCGATAGACGGACTCAGGAAACCAGTAACTTTCAGTGAAGTCCGCCTTCAAGGTGGCGTACCTGACCCTGGCCGCTTCGAGCTGGCTGGCAAGTTGCAGGCTGCGGGCTGCCCAGAAGAGCGCCTCGGATTGCGACGCTGGACTCCGTCGTCCGTTGAAGGCTTGGTCGAACAGGGCCGCCGCCCCCGCCTCGTCGCCCTGATTGAAGAGCACATGGCCGCGTTGATATTGGCGCTCGGGATCCTTCCACCAGGCC
>JBFZFE010000390.1:0-4493 GCA_041306525.1 Verrucomicrobiota bacterium
ATCCAGAAGGTCGCGGTCGTCCACAGCAGGTAAAACGCCGGCACGCCGGGCGTGAGCTTGCGGAACACATCCTTCAACACGGCGACGACCAGGATCGCCAACAGACCCCGGCGCCAGTCGCCGAGGGTCAGCGCGATCACGAAAAAGGCAACGAGTGCGGCAAGCTCGATCATGGGCTTAAATAGAGGGGAAACGAATGGTAGAGCCAGCATGTTATCAGGCGTCCTGTCTGCACCGTCACGCAACGCAGTCCCACCAGGCCGACCGATCCGGCATATATTACTATAGGGTCACCCAATCCGCGCCGGAGCCCAGCGTTCTCGGACAACGAGGGCTCCCCGCTCGAAAACCAAATGGAAGGCCCAGCCTGTCAGCAGCGGCCCGGAGAAAATCAAGCAAGGATCCCTAGCGTTGCGCGATGACATCAGGAATCAAATCCAACGTGGGCCTGTGGTCAGGTCGCAGAGCATACTTATTCGGCCTCGGCGATGCCCAACTCAACTCAGTCAGTGCGCCCATAGCCCATCGATACGCCCCGCCCGCAACTCGGAGGCAAACCAATCGAATCTGGACCGACGCCGCGGCGGTATCGCTAGGATGTCACATTGCGACCCGGCCTTCGCCGCGAACTCCATAGGCAATAAAGGGGCACACTTGACCGTATAGAAGCGGTAGTCTCCCGCTTCCAACAGCAGATTGAAGAGCATCGCCGGGGAATACCCGTAGCGCAGGGTTCCCGGGGATAACTCGAAGATAACTGCCGGCTGATGCTCCGCAAGTACCCGACGGGCGCCGGACAGTACCGCATATTCGTAGCCCTCGACATCGATCTTCACCACATCTGGTGGCTGATATCCCCGCTCATACACCATCTCATCAAGGGTCACCGCAACCACGGAGTAAGTGGCAGGTGACTCACCCACCGCCACGGAACCTATGAAACTATTGCCGCGCTGAGTGAAGGCCACCACACCGGCCGAATCGCCAACGGCCGCTTCCGTCAACGAGATGTTGTCCAATCCATTCAATCCAACCGCACCACGAATGGCCTCCGCCAAACAAGGATGCGGCTCAAACGCGTAGACTTGCACCGCATCACGGCGCCTCAGATGGGCAACCTCAACAGTCATGTAACCAACATTGGCGCCGACGTCGTAGAACACCCCTCCCTCATCAAGCATGGCGTTCGCGGCCCGGAACACCCAGTAATCGTAAGAAGCCCCCTGCCGATCCATTGCGACAAAGACATCAAGCACTTCCGGCACAAGCGGAATCACACCTCCATGGCGCGTGCGGAACGAATGATGAATCCAGTGTCGGGTCAGGCGACCGACAAGGCGGGGCACGGCGCCCTTGCCGCGGGGAGTCAACGCGGAGAGCATGCGCGCGACTCGGAACGGCCAACAATGTTCGGACGATGGATAGCCAGCCATCCGGTCACCCTCCGTGTCCACACCATCGCGCAACGACGTCATGCAGCGCCTCGTGACCCAGCCATCAGCCACGTGATGGCCTGCATCGTGCCGTCAACAGCACGCGAAATCGAGTAGTCATGCAGCACCCGTTTCTGGGCCACGAAGCCCATCGCCGCCAGTCGCGGCGCATCCGCGGCGGAATGTGTCATGCACCCTCCAAGAGCCGCGACATCACCCATTGGAAACACCCATCCTGTTTCGTTCTCGGTCACAAGATCTGGCCCACACCCGACTTGATCGCTGACGATGGCTGGCAGACCACACGCCATGGCCTCGTTAACCACCAGACCCCAGGTTTCACCAAAATCAGACGGCAGTACCAAGCAATCGGCCGCCGCATAAGCCCTAGCGACCTCGCTCTGGTTCAGGAACCCCGCCAAGGTCACGGGAACCCGCCGCGCACCGACAAAGGCACGCACTGCCTCCATTTGCTCACCAGTCCCCACCACCAGACCAGTCACCTTTGCACCGGCGCGCCTCGCCAGATCGATGCCCGCCAAGAAGTCAATCACCCGTTTCTTGGGAATCAACTTGCCAACAAACAAAAAACAAACCTCATCATCAGGAATATTCCAATGATGCCGCAATGCTGACCGTTGTGTATGAAGTTGGCCAGCCTGTGCTGAAAACCTCTCGTTGTCCACGAAGTGCGGACACAAAAAGATACTCTCGGGAGTCATGCCCGCTTGCTCGTATAGCTGACGATTCAGTTTACCCACCGCAAGAAAGGCGGAAAAGCGGCGTATCAACTGCCGCTGAACCCACCCTCTCAAGACCCCGCGAGATGCAAGAACATTGGAATCCCCCCGCACCAAGGTCGGGATACCGAGGCGATAACAAGCCCACAAGGCTTGAAGTAGGTACAGCGAATTCCATCCTGTGATGAGAGCGGCTTTCGGACGGGACTGCCGCAGGATATTTACGATATTGCGCACATCGCAGCCATGAAAATTATCGAGCGATGGCCGCGGTGACCGGTTCTGGAGCAATTGCCAGAAGTAGCCGTCGAGTAAAGGCAGATCCCATTTAAACTGAATCCCAAAACCCCTGCCTTGCTCAGCGGGATCAGGCAACATTGCATAGTAAACCCGCGCCTCGAGTTCCACTTGGGCGGCCAGTGCACGAAACCAAGGCACCTGATACTGAATCGGGTGGGTAGCGAATATCGCCAGCCCGATCGTGTGTTCTCCGGCAATCACCTTTACTGCCGGGCCACATAACGTGGCGATCGTAGCATAAGAAGGAAAGCCCATGCTAGACCACGCAACTCGGCAACGAATGTAAGGGGAATCCACCATGGATGCCGCAAATGATGTTTTGTCATAACCGACCGAAACAACCTGTCGAATACGCCCGTGACGCCTTGGAGCAAAGGCTGTGTCCTGAAGAGATAGTAATATGCCCCCACTGAATGATCTGGCCGCAGCGTTCTCAGGTGGTCGCCAAAGGTTCGCGTGCCACCAGACCCAATCTTCAGGTGATGAATCAACCCCGCAGCCTCATAGCGTATGTGCCGCCCGGATCGCCGCCACCGATAAGCGAATTCCGCCTCGAATCGATATGCCACCCGTACAAAATTTTCATCGAATCCACCGATCTCGAGAGCAGCGGTGCGTGATAGCGAGAAGTTTCCGCCCATGAATTCAGTAACTTCACGAGGCTCCAACGAATTGAACCCGAACTCCTTCTGCGGCGGATCGTATTGGCCGTCATGCCAAGGCTGCAACACCCTACCAGCGACGATATCACCAGGCCGCTCCATATGTGCCTTTACGTGTGCCTCGACGAGACGTGCATCCGGAACAATATCGTCATCAAGGAACAATACAACCGGTCTGGTTGCCTTCAGCAAACCTTGATTCATTGCTCGTGGAATGGAGGGCTCGGGCAGACGAAGCCACCGCACCCGGCCGCTATCATGCCAGTCACCCAGCAACCGCTCGGTGCCCTCGTCGTGGTGCAGCGTTTGATCCACGATAATGATTTCCACGGGCGGCGTCGGCAGCGCCCACAGACTCCGTACCGAGTCGATCAATACCTGGTTACGCCCATAAGTCGGTATGACGACACTGATTGCTGATGTATCGATTGCTTGCCCTCGGTAAATGATTTTTTGTCTTAATCTACGCGCAATCATCGGCGTTGATTTACCGCGCGCAGGTCGGTAACCCTATATCCATACCCTGACTAATCTAGCATAACGCCCGCTCAATGACGCGGGCTCCAAGCGTGCCCGATAAAGTACCTCGTCTACGACGACCTGGCGCCCTAGCTCCGTCAGGTGCGACCAAGGATCGAAATCTTGAGCAAAGTAGAACGCCTGTCGGTAACCGACGCTTCGTAGGCATCGCGTCGCATCATGACCGTGCCGTGGTGCCTGTCAATTCATGCTTCAGATCAGTTTGTATGCTTTTTTGGTGGACTGATGACACGCAGCAATTTCCACCACGCCTTGAAATGCAACGGCCATGATACAACGGCGTTGTATAGATACCGGCGGGCGGCTACGGGATCCCGATCCACGAGCAGACTACCTAAAAAATAGTTGAATTTCGCATGTACCAACCCAGAAAAATATTTCTTATGGGTCCGGGAACTTTCGAAATCCGCCTGCAACCGATCCAGCACTGGCCGCTCGCTCTCGCCCCGCTGCCGGCGCTCGCGACACGCGAAAATCGCCTCGGTGGCCAGAACCTGTTGCTCGCGATGGAGATGGCTAATCGACCCCGCTTGCCAAACGGCTTCATACAGGACTTCCGGGGTGGCCCCGCAATGACCCTGTTCCACCATCCGCACCCACAAATCCAAATCCTGCGCGACCCGGAATTCCGGGCGATAGCCGCCGACGGCTTGATAGGTGGCCCGGCGAAACATCACGCTGCCGTGGTGCGATGGTCCCCGAATGCGCTTGCTGTCGAGTTGCTCGAGCCCCCGATGCAACTCGTCACCCTGCTGGATGACCTCGTATAGAAACTCACCCGCCGGCCCGACAAACCGGGTGCCGAGATCGGAAGAGCG
>JBFZFE010000391.1:0-4637 GCA_041306525.1 Verrucomicrobiota bacterium
GTATCGACCCATCCTTTCTATTGGACCCGGAACAGGCCAACTTGCTAGGCCGCGTGGCATCTCGCGCCAGTGCGCGTCCTGAGATCGAAGAAGCACGCTTAGACAGCCAGCGTGAGATCGACCACAGGCTTTTCAGGGCTGCGCATGAGGCCACCCGGCAGACTCTGGGGCAGTACTTTGCCTCTTGGGGAGGGGGTGTCCCAGGACCCATGATCGGAGCACTGATAGCGTTACTGGACCCGGCGTCGCGCGATTTGGCATCAGATTATTTGAGACCTCATTCCTACGATTGGCTGCTCGACCAGTTAGACGAAGCTGGCGGCGAATCTATCCAGGAACAACTTGAACGTTTGCAGGTGGCCGTACATGTTGTCGACACGACGTCGGTTAACGTATTCAACTTGCTCGGTGATGTCATTGCTGTTCCATTGGATCAAGACGCGAAGACACTGCTCGCTGGACCGCTTGGCCAGAAGCGCACTTATAGAGTGCAGGTCCCATTGCGAAAGATTGACCCCTCTGCATTTTCCGTCGAGCAGTTGAGCGAATTGCTTCGCGGAACCGCAGAGACTCTTTGCGCCGAGATCTACCCACCATGGAGAAGTCTTGAACACCTGTGGGAGAAGCTTGATAGCAGTGATCAACTCGCAGTCGATGCTGCATGCAAAAAAATTCTCTTACACATGCCATTTTACCTGGGACAGCTTTCAATTGATCACCAAGCTCTAGCGAATGCGTTGTTCCTCCATGACAAGGCATTAACCGCGAGTGTCGAAGCAGGGGAATCTGGCCAAGATAGGCGTGCCCGGAAGGATCTTGATAATTCTCTTGCTGCTATCGCTGACATTATCATCAATGATGCCAGCGCCCAACACGCCGTGCTCGGAGGGGTCAAGGACAGACTCTGCAAATTGCAGTACGATGTGTCTAGCATCCCATTCGAACTGTTCCAAAACGCCGACGATGCTGCCGTGGAATTGGGTCAGATCCAAGCCCACTCTCAACACGGCTTTGAGATCCCCCACGCGGCACGACGCTTGGTGGTAGAAATCAAACCCGGCAACCTGCGATTTCTGCATTGGGGGCGTCCCATCAATGCCCGGGGGCCGGTCGGCTTTGATGGCGAGCGACGGGGCTATGGCCGGGACTTGGAGAAGATGCTCATCCTATCGTCGTCCGATAAGCAGTCAGGGCAGGGGGTGACCGGCAAGTTCGGGTTGGGTTTCAAGAGCATTCTGCTCGCCTGCGACCGGCCCAAGATTCTCAGTGGGCGGCTGGAAGTTGAGGTCGTGGCGGGTATCCTTCCCCAGCGCTGGAAGAAGGCTCGCGCAGCCCGGGATACCCTTTCGCAGTACACCGCGGGGCACGGGCCGACCGGTACCTTGGTCGAATTGGGGAATTTGACGTCCTCGCGAGCTAAGATCCTGGAACGTTTTGAACGCTTCGCCGGGTTGCTCTGTGTCTTTGGCCGGGTCCTTCGTTTGGTTAGCATCGTCGGACGCCCAGCCGTGGCGAAGCAATCAGCGTTTTCCTGGGAGCCGAAAGAGTTCTGTCCCGGAATCGAACACGGCAAACTCAGACTGGTAGGCGATTGGGGGACCGAGACTAACGCCATATGCGTGCGCACGCCAAATGGCGACTTGCTCTTGGCCCTTGGGCCCGAGGGCTTCCGGCCTCTACCCGAGGATGTGCCTACGCTTTGGGTAACCGCACCGATACGCGAGAAAGCCCCCCTCGGCTTCGCAGTCAACGGGCGCTTCGACTTGGATGCTGGGCGGACGAATCTTGCGGCAAACAGCGAGACGAATCGGGCGCTCGCACGCCAACTCGGTACTGCGGCGGGTGCTGCCTTGGTAGTGCTTTTCGAGCAAACCCGGACCGACTGGCCGGCTGCGCGGGAGGCGTTTGGCCTCCTGGCGGACTTGCCGGTCCATGATTTTTGGCATGGCATCTGGGTTGGCTTGACCGAGGGCTGGCTAAGGAGGTCGCGAAACGAGGCAGCTGAACTCGCGCGGGAGGTGGTTTTGGCCCTGATCCAGCGCATGTGCCAACACCCCGGAGCTATCCCCACCGGTCTCATGGTGCCTTTCCAGGCCCTGACATCGAGAGAAATGCTCCGCTACGAGTTGGAGAAGGGGTTGACCGTACGACCGGTGCTGGCCGCGTTGGGCTCTTGGAAGCACTTCACAGCTAAATATCCGGTGGGTTCCGTGGTCTCCGAAAGCACTTCGGCCATCCTCAAGCACGCCGACCTGTCTCGCCCTCCCCCCTTGGGCCTGGTCGCTCTACTCGGAGTTCTCAATGCGGGCCGTGCTCAACCCTGCGATGCCAGAGTGCTGGGTCGGATCCTGCTGCTCACAGAGCAGGACCCGGGCTGGGCCTCCGATGAAGTCAAAGTGCGGCTGAAAGGCTTGATGTTTCTTACCCAGAATGGCTGTTGGACAGAAGCCAGCCGCTTGCTCGCGGATGATGGCAATCTGATTGAGCACGATGAGCGGTTGCGCCACCGGCTCGCTCCAATCGACCTACGTCTGCATCAAGACTATTACGCCGATGAAGGTGGCGAGGGGCCGTCGATAGAGTTCTTCCTGGCTTGCCGCGACCGGTTGCAGGCCTCCGCGGAGGATATGGCGCGATGGGTGCGAGACGCACGCGATCCGGACGCAAAGTGTGCTGCTTTGTTGTACCTAGCTGATGGGGGGCTGGGTGAACGTGTGGCAGATTTGGTACGCAACCGCGGGTGGCTTCAGGGTGTGTTCCAAGAGCCGTTACTCATGGCCGGGCTTTCTATCGCGCAACTGGATAAGCTTCAACGCCGCTTGGCCTCCCCAGAACAGCTTGGCCGCGCGTGCCAACCGGATGACCCAATTGGCCCACAGCCTATCCATACCAGCATCGACCTCGCCACCGCGCTGAAACGCCTTTGCGACTGGTGGTTAGCTGAAGGGACCGTGCGCGCGGCGGACTATCGCAGGAGCCTTTATCCCGCGGGATCTATCAGCTTGCAGATCGACCCAGAGACCGGAATGTTTGACCGTTCCTCTTGGCTTATCCTGTTCACCCTCGGCGCTTTCCAGGGCATGGGACGGACCCGCGAGGGCCAGCACCGGCGTTTCATCGAGCATTGCCAGCACAAGGGCTGGTGGCAGACTTTCAGCGAGGTTAAGCCGCAGCGGTATCCCGACAAGTGGATGGATATCATCGAAGATTATGCGGAGGGTCAGCACGACGATGAGCAATGGAGCCAGTGGATTGGCCAGTTTCCCAAGCTCTATCGCCTTGCCCGCTGGCTTGACGAGTATGTGGAACTATTCCAGTCCATTGATCGCTATAAAGCCCCTTTCTCGCTCGATAGCTTGATAACGTCTAAGGCGAGCTTCGTCTATCAGGGCGGAGGCATCGACGCCCCTCCCTTGAACCGAACATTAAGGGTCGGCGGGCCCCTGGTGATCCGCGAGCTGCTGCACCATGGCGTCATACGGAGTCCCTTGGCCGTTCCCCACGCCTATGCGCCCATCGAACGAATCGGGGATTTCTTCCGGAATTTCGGTGCCCAGGTCCAGACGTCCCAAGACATTCACGGCTTGTTAGTCAGGCACCTAAAAGGTGAGGGGGCGATCTTCGGCGGGGATTACGACATTCCCTTGCGCATCGTTGCGGCAGATGAAGGCCTGCAACAGGCGCTCTTCCGTTGACGAATCGCCGGAAGCGGGTCCTTCCGGCCCTGTTGGAGCCAAACACAGGTCTAGGCACGAAGCAAAAATGGGTGGGTGCGGCCTCCTCGGCTAGACTATGACTTACCTCAATACATCGATCTCGCCAGGCAGCCCGCACGATGGAAACCACCCTCTCGACCAAGTATCAACTCGCCCTGCCCAAGGCGACCCGGGAGTCCCTGCACCTGAAACCCGGGCAGCGGTTCCTGGTCAGGGCGAGCGCCATCAAGCTCGTGCCCTGTGAGTCCCTGGCCGAGCTGCGCGGCTTCCTGTCAGGGGCTGACACGGGCATGGACGACATCCGCGAGCGGGATGGGCGGGTGGGCGGGGACTTGGCGGCCAACCGTGCCGTGGTGGCCATGCAGGCCGGGCGGGTGGTGGCGTTGGACGCCGACTTAGCCATTGCCGCGGCGCGACTGGCCCGCCGGCACCCACTGCCGACCGCCGCCAACATCATCTCCGCCACCGCCCAGGCCCATGGGGCGACCATCTGGACCCGGGACGACGACTTCGTGGACCGCTCTGGGGTCAGCTACTGTGCCAAGGTCAAGGTCGGTCGCGATGTTTGACGCCGATCAACAAGTCCAGCACCCCCGCTTTGGCACGGGTGCGGTCATCCTCGACCAGGGCCAGACGGTTATCGTCCGCTTCGATCATGGGATCGAATCCTGCGAGGCCGCTACCCTAACACGGCGCCTAGCCCTAGCCGAGGCGGTCCGGCGGGGTTATTGGTCCCCCGCTCTGGACGTGACCCTCAAGGCCCAGGCGGCGGCGATCCGCTCCCTCAACGATGCCTGGGGGGTGTTCTCACGCTCCCGCATTGACCTCCTGCCCCACCAACTCTGGGTCTGCCATCGCGCCTTGCAGCGGTGGCCGATGCGGCTGTTGATCGCGGACGACGTGGGCCTGGGCAAGACCATC
>JBFZFE010000392.1:0-6312 GCA_041306525.1 Verrucomicrobiota bacterium
GGGAGCTGCGCTCCCCTACACCCCCTCCAAGGCACCACTACCCCATGTCGAAATCAGATTGTCGTCGTTGCCGGATTCAGATCGTCGTTGACCACACGGGGCGTAAATCCCGCTCAAAGTGCCTGCTTTTGAATCGACCCTACCTGGCTGCTTTTGGGTGACCCTCACAATATGCTTGAGCGGTTTGTGGCACGCTTATCCGAGAGCAGGGCGAACTGATTTGGACGGAACAGAGCTAAGTGAGAAGTCGCACGAGTGTGTCCACCGGTATCGGCTTGACCCCCACAATGGGCCTGCCTCGCATCCCTCGAAGCCATAGGCAGGTGCACAATTAAGTGCCAGATCTTACCGCAAATGTCTCCAAACACGAAAACCAAACCGACGGGAACACGAATGAAGTTTGATCAGGTCGCATGTGCAGCCCGGCACGCGATCAAACGCAATCAGCCAGCCCCTGAATTTTTGGAGGGCGCCGTGCTGGGTAATGGGCACATGGGGGTAATCGTAACAACGCGGCCAGATTCAGTGAAAATCTATTTCGGCCACAACAGTGTGTTGGACCTTCGGGCGACCTGTTTGCCCATGGCGGAGTTGGGCGTTTTCGAAGAGTTGTGGGCCAAGTTCAGCGCAGGTGACCGTGACTGGGTGGCTGCGTATAACCGCAAGGCGGAGGTGCCGTCCGAAACACGCGCTCCGCGGCCTTGGTCCTGCGGCTCTCTCTTGTTTGGTTTTGATCGACGCGACACCGAGGTGCTCGGACACGAGGTCCATATCGATACCGGTTTGGTCGAGGTGCATTTTCTGGTGAAGGGCCAAAGGGAAACCTTACAGGTGTTCACCGAACTCGGCGTCGATCGGTTGTGGATGCGGATGGTGAATGCGAGCGGTCGGGTCATTGCCGCGCCCTTTTTGCGGGTATCCCTGAGATCCGGGGGGCGAAACATCGGCGAGCCTTTTGTGCATTTGGCCCGGACCGATGAAGAGGATTTGCCTTCGCAGCAATGGTGGGGTGAGGACTCGGTCACATTTCGACAGGTCCTCCCTACACTCGATACCGATAGAAAGAATGATCGCGCGCTGCAGATGAGCTGCCGGATTAGTGGGCGGATCGTGACGGCGACACCCAAGCAGCCTTACCTGATGCCACCGGCAAATTTGAGTGGCGGCGGCCGTTTTATCGCGTGTGTGCAACTGACGCATGGAGCGGCGGCGGCGATTGCCCCCGGGGACGGCAAGGTGCCAAGCCCGACGGCGGAGAACTTCCGTCGTGCCTTTGACGCTACCAAGCGGGGCTGGGCCGAATACTGGGGTAAATCCGGGGTGATGCTGGACGACTCCTTTCTTGAGGAGACTTGGTATCGGAATCAGTATTTTCTCAATTGCGTTGCCCGTCCGGGAACAATTTGCCCGACCCTTTATGGTAATTGGCCCATGCCCGGCAACTCGACGTTATGGTCGGGTGAGTTTGTGATGGATTACAATGTGCAGCAGCTGTTTTGGGCAACGTTTTCGAGCAATCATTTGGAGAACAATCTGGTTTACGCGGACATGATTGAGCAAATTCTGCCCGTGGCCCGGAATTGGGCTCGAGTTTTTTATAAAATGCCGGGCGCCTTCATTGCCCAACGCCATTGGCCGGTTGAGACTGAATCGATTCCCGTGCCCTGGTTTGGTTGGGGCAACCACCACTGTCCGGGGCCCTGGGCGATGCAGGGGCTGTGGTGGCATTACCTCTATTCGATGGATCGTGAGTTTCTACGGCAGCGGGCCTTTGGACCGATGAAAGAGGTGGTCGAGTTCTTGAACGCTTATATGCGACGGTCAGATGCACACGGCGCAGGGTCACCCTGGAACGACGATAAGTTTCATTTTTATCCCACCCAATCGCCAGAAATCTGGCCTGAGCATTTTGGTGAACCAGCCTACGCTGATGCGATTGCTGATTTGGCGCTCACCAAATTTTTATTTAAAGCCTATCTGCGTGCGTGTGCAGATCTTGAGATCGATGGGGTCGAAGCGGCGTTAATGGCGGACGTCAGGGAGATTCTTGCGAATTTTCCCGAGTATCCGGTGAAAAGCAGTCCACGTGGGGGGATGGTTTATGTCGATGTGGCCGGCGCACCCCCTGACGCCATCTACAATGTGCCCAATCCACTGATGCCTATATTTCCAGGCGAGGAGCACGGAATACACTCGTCGAAAGAGTTTCAGAAGCTTGCCGCCAATACTTGGCGCAATCAATTAAATGAAGGCGGCAACGACCTCGTCTTCCTTAGCATGCAAGGGGCGCGACTGGGACTGCTTGATCTGGAGAGATTCAAGCGGCAGCTGAAATATTGCCAGCTAGCCAATGGCACCTTCACCAACCTGACCTTGCAGGCAGGGGGGCGTTACCATGATGACACGGCTCCGGATTTCATGAAACAAATGGGTATCTGGGTGGAGAACTTTGCCTTACCGGTCGTGATCAATGAGTGCCTGCTGCAAAGCTACAACGGGGAACTCCGCGTTTTCCCCAACTGGGTCAGATCAAACGGCAACGCTAGATTTCAATCCCTGCGAGCTGTCGGGGCTTTTCTTGTCAGCGCCAGTTACCATTCAGGGAGAGTGGAGTGGGTGCGCATCACCTCCGAGGCTGGGCAGAAATTGCAGGTCATCAACCCGTGGGGCAGCAAGCTGGTGGTCCGTAGGGGAGGTGCTAGGAAATGCCTTCGAGTTTCGATGGTGGAACTGCCGACGCTTGTTGGCGAGACGATCGAGTTGACGGAGCATTAACCAAATCAGGGCAGCCGAATGGGGTCGGCGGTATGATCCGGGGACATGGGTTAGGCCTTGGTGTTTGGGGTCGGTCGGCGCTTGAGGCCGGGTAGGTGGAGCCCGGCTTCATGAGCCGCACGCACGAGGCCCGCGACGAGCTGCTTCGCTCCGATCTGAACAATCTCTTCGACCAGGGCTGTCGGCGGTCGGTCAGAGTGCGCCAGGGTGGTCGATTCGAAATGTGCCAGCTTTGAGGGGTTGATTGCGCGCGGTGCAGTTCGAACTGCACTGAGGCGGTCGAGAAACTCTTCGCCGATGCGATGGTTGCGGTCACGCGCGCGCCGCCGAAAACCCGGCTCGGCCAGGCCCTGGGTTATCTGCTCGGGCAAAAGCCCTCGCTGTTGCGCTGCCTGTGTGAACCGCGCGCGCGGATCGAAAACAACCTGGTCGAGCCATCCGGCCGCTCAAGCCGGTGCGAAGAACTGGCTGCAAATCGGACACCTGAAGGCCGGGCCGCGCCTGGACAGACTGTTCACCGTGGTGGAAAACTGCCGGCTCGCCGGCGTCGATCCCGAGGCCTACCTCATCGACCTGATCGCCCGGCTGCCCGACCACCCGATGAAACGCATCGCCGAACTGCTGCCGCACGCATGGAAGAAGCCCCGCGTGGCGGCGCCCGCCGAGATACCGCAGCCGGTCGTCGTCGCCTGACTCCATCCCGCGAGTCTACCCGATCGCGCCAGCCGTGTCCCCCTGTCAGAGTTGAACGGTTACGAAGCAGCGCCGGCGCTGCCTTCGACGCAAGACCCAGATTCCCGCCTCGTAGGATACCAAGGCCGTTCCCGGATTATCTTGCTTTATCTTCGTTTTGGATAATTTATCTCTTTCGTTAATAATTCACCATAATCATGCTCCACTTCCCGCGAAAGCAACTCGCTGAACAGACCGTGGCCGCCCTCAGGGGGAAGGTAGCGTTGTCTGACGCCCCAAATGGACTTTTTCTGGCCGCTCCCAGAAGAACCGGCAAGACGACGTTCCTGCGCCTTGATTTGTTACCTGCTCTCGATGGCGCCGGCGTCTTGCCGATCTATGTCGACCTGTGGGCGAACAAGGATCAGGACCCCGGCGCTCTGATCGCTGATGCCATCGGGCGCGCGGTCGTCAGCGCGATGGGGCCCATTGCCAAGGCACGCCAGTCGGTAAAGGGAAACGTGAATCTCGGACCGGTGTCTCTTGAGATCAACCCGGCTTCGGTCGGCAAGGCCGATGGGATCTCGGTGCCCGATGCCCTCAAGAGACTTCGCGAAGTGGCCAAGAAGCCAATTTGCCTGATCGTGGATGAAGCCCAGCACGCACTCACAAGCGAACAGGGTGTGCGAGCCATGGCGTCACTCAAATCTGCGCGAGACCAGATGAATGCTCCCGGAAGCGTGAACCTGATGCTCGTGATGTCGGGATCCGACCGCGATAAACTGCTTCGGTTGGTCAACTCCAACGCAGCTCCATTCTTTGGTTCGCAGATAAGCAAAATGCCGACGCTTGGGCGGGATTTCGTGGCCCACGTCTCCAAGGAGATCACTGACACGCATGCTCACGTGAAAGAAGTGGATCTCGATGGGCTCGTCGAGTCGTTCAAGCTGTTCGGGTATCGCCCCCAATTTTTCATTACTGCAATCAATGACGCCATCGCTGAAGCGGCAACAGGCGCCTCGTTCGACAAGGCGATTCTATCGCACGCACGTAAAGCCGAGCAGCAATCACATGAGCAGATGACTGCTACCTACTGCGCGCTATCGCCCCTGCAGAGAGCGATTCTATGGCTGATGTTCAAGGCGAACGACGAGTTCCGCCCGTATGACGCAAAGGCGTTGGCCTTCTACAAGTCCAAGACCGGAAAGAAGGTTACCGCGGCCCAAGCTCAACAATCCCTCGAGAGGCTCAGGGATAGCGCCGATCCACTCGTTTGGAAGTCTGCACGTGGTGAATACTCTGTCGAAGACGCAGGTATGGTCCGTTGGTTCGAATCGCTTTCACAAGCGGGGAAGTGGCCCCCTGGCTTCAAGTCGTAACTTCCGCGCTGGGGGCTCAGCACTCATGAGCTTTGCGACTTCCTCCGGCGCAAAGCATCGAGAAACTGCTTGGCCTGCACTTCCAATCGGGCGTCATGCAGGTCCAAGCGGCATTCGACTTGGTCTGCCCAATTCAATCCGCCGTCTCGTGGCGCAATGCACGGAGCTTGAGAACCAGAAACGGTCCAACTTCGCAGACCCGCGCCGAGACCTTCTGGCGGGACCCAAAGAGATCCAGGCCTTCGATCGGCATCGTGCGAGCGGTCTCCAATGCCCGTACGACGCCGGGCATGACACTTGCCGGGACATCGTCGACCAACCAGCAAAGGTTGGGTCAACGAGCTTGGGTCCGGAGTGGGAATGTCCTCCAAGGTATTCCTGCGGGGAGCTTCGGGCCAGCTGGGGGATGGGACGGCACCCGAACTGTCACAATAGGAATTGGCTGACGGCGTCCGCGGGTATGATACTTGTGGCGTTTCCGCCCGAACCACACCCCTGTCCAATCCCCATTTCCAATGAAACGCCTCCTGATCGCGCTCGCAACCTCCGCCGTTCTCCTCATCGGTCCTGCCTGCTCCAAAAATGAAACCACCGCCGCCGCTCCCGGCGAGGGCCGCCAGATCAAGGTCGGCTTCGCCCAGACCGGTGCCGAAAGCGACTGGCGCACCGCCAACACCGAGTCGATGAAGTCCGAGGCCGCGAAGCGCGGCATCGACCTGAAGTTCTCCGACGGCCTTGGCAAGCAGGAGAACCAGATCCGCGCCGTCCGCTCGTTTATCGCGCAGAAGGTCGACGTGATTGTGATCGCGCCGATCGTCGAGACGGGCTGGGACCCGGTCCTGCGCGAGGCCAAGCGTGCAAACATTCCGGTGATTCTCACCGACCGCAGCATCCAGACCGAGGACGAGTCGCTCTTCACCGCGTTCATCGGGTCCGATTTCTACGAGGAGGGCCGGATGGCCGCCGACTGGCTCGCGAAGCGGACGGGCGGCAAGGGCCGCATTGTCGAGCTCCAGGGCACGCCCGGATCGGCGCCCGCCAACGAGCGGCGCAAGGCGTTCGCCGACGCGCTCAAGCCCTACCCCGAGCTCACGATCATCGACTCGCAGAGCGGCAACTTCGAGCTCAGCGGTGGCAAGCAGGTGATGGAGGCGTTCATCAAGAAACACGGCCGCAACTTCGACATCGTCTACGCGCACAACGATTCGATGGCCCTCGGCGCGATCCAGGCCATGGAGGAGGCCGGCCTCAAGCCGGGCAAAGACATCATCATCGTGAGCATCGACGCGATGCGCGCAGCGGTCGAAGCCGTCGCCGCGGGCAAGATCAACTGCACCATCGAGTGCAACCCGCTCTTCGGCCCGAAGGTCTACGACACCGTCGCGCAGATCCTCGCCGGTGAGACCGTGCCGAAGAAGTCGTTCAACAAGGACGAGCTCATCGACGAAACCAACGCCGCCGCGCTCCTGCCGACGCGGCAGTATTG
>JBFZFE010000393.1:0-2619 GCA_041306525.1 Verrucomicrobiota bacterium
CCCGCGCCAGCCGCACCCCTTCCAGCAACCGCTGGGTCGAACTGTCCGACAACTGGGAACCAATGGGCCACTGGTCGTTGGGCCACCAACCGCCCCCCAGGACCACGATCGCCGCGACACCAGCCGGGGCCCGCTCCGCATTCCGGCGCTGTTCACCCGACATCACCGCGCCCCGATCGGCCGCCACCGGCCCCCGCGGGTCCTGGAGAAGGGTCCGCGGGTCGGTCAACGCGGGATAGCGATTTTCCAGCGCCCCCAGCAGGCCATCCGCCACCGGCCGCCAGGCGGCCAGGGCCAAGCCCAGCCAGGCAACCACCACCAGACGCCAACCCCACCGGCGCCGGCCCGCCGCCAGCAAGCCTAGGCCCAGCAGGGTCAAACCCAGAAAGAGCGGCAGTGGCATCAGCAAGGCCCCCGCCAGCGGCTTCACAGTACCTAACAGGCTTTCCATCCCAAAATATCGAATTCCAAAGCCAATAGCGGCGGGGCATCCCCCCTATAGAAGCTGTCCATCAAATTTCCCCAAAAATAGGGCAAATCCCCAGGGGACAAATCGGTAACTAAACAAGAATGCTTTCTTAGTTCAGGGTGGGGATAACAATTACCCCTGATCCGATCCAGGCAGCGGCCAAAAATAATCCGATGATTCAATGGACTTATGTGACGCAAGAACTTCCTTAGAACACAACCAGACCCGTCTTTCAGCAAGTATCATCATGGGCAAATCCGCAGGCGAGTCCGACCAGGCTTCAATGAAGCGTACTTGGTCCTGACCCTTGCACCAGGCGTCAATCCAAAAGGGTTTATGTTGACCGTAACAAGGTGGGGACAGGATCTCCCCCGTATGGACCTCGCCAACACGCTCAAATTGTGTCCCGATCACGATCACCGGATGGCTTTGAAACAAAAACCGTACCGCGAAATCAGGCGACGCGGTGACAATCACCACTGGATTCACCTCGTTTGCGAGCATATCCACAAGCTCCGGCCGCAGCAGGCCACTGACGGCGGCCTCAAATCGCGCCAGCACCGGCTCCATACCTGACGGGGTTAGTCCCCGCGACAAGCGGCCGAGACAGCAATTCTTGGCTGACTGCAATGCCTCAGCAGACCCGGCGAAGGCCGTCCGCCAAAGAGCGGGCAGCACGGCGATCAGCAACCAGGGTCGTTCATAAAGGAATGCCAGGATCAGGTCACGGGTGGTATCGCGACGGGTGAGGGTCCCGTCGAAATCCATCAAGATGTAGTCCATCAACCGACCATCCCTTTCTCCGCGGCGTTCAGACTACCTGCCCGGATGGCATTCGACAGATACACCGCGATCTCCCCAGGAAAAACCAACGGATCATCCCAGAAGACATCGTCGGTATAGTCAGCGCCCGCGCGGAACAGGGTCTCCCAGGCCTGGCGGGGTTTACCAGCAAGCAAGGCCGACGCCGCCACCGACAGATCACCCAGCAACCACCGCGACCGCCAAGGCTCACGAAGTCGCTGCCGAAGCTGGTAATCCAGCGCAACCTCTGGGCCTTCCGTTGCGCACAACCAAGCCAAATAGGGAAACTCGACGCCAGCACTGATGGCCAAGGCGATCGATCCCCACAGCCGGGGGTTCACTTCGATAAACCAAAATCTGCCGGTCTCGGGACAGACCTTGAACTCGAACATCGCCAGACCATGCCATCCGATGCTGTCAAAGATTTGCTTCGCGGCGGCTTCAAGACCCGGATGATGGGCAACCTCCCGCAGGGTGCTGGTCCCACCCGTCGCGATCTTTTCGCGTAACCGCCGGTGGGTGAAAGAGGCAATCAACTGCCCTTGCCAGTACAGGACGGACACGCCCCAGCCCTCCCCAACGACATGCTCTTCAACTTGCGGAAAGCGCGATGAATCCAGTTCAAAGTCTTTAATCAAAGCCACCACCGTCCGTTGAGTGTCCGCTGGATTTTCGGCATAGCGGACTCCCTTGGCACTGTTTCCCGTCAAGAGCTTGATAACCGTCCTTTGCACCCGAGCATCCGAAACGACGTCAGCAATATCAGTAGGCTCCCGGTATCTGATTCTCTTTGGGACCGGCAGTCGCAAAGATTCCACCAAGTCATAGGATCGCGACTTATTGTTGAACAGGGCACAATGATCTGCCGCAGGAATTAGCGCATCGACGCCTTTTGGCAAATGTTGACGATGACGAGCCAGCACCTCAGTCTCGTTATGGGAGGGGAGGATAAACCGTATCCCATGCTCGCTACAGATTTCGCTGATGCTGCGCAAGAAAGCGTCTTCATCCAGATAATGAGAAGGATAGTAGGAAAAACCCGCCTTCAACCTTGACCATTGACCCATTCCAGTAGAGTGTGAATCCGCAACATATACCTTGACGCCATGCCTCGCAAGATTCCGTAAAGCTGCATAAGAAGATCGCACCCAACCATATGTTAATAAGATTTTGGCCATTTAACCGAACCTAATGGCAACGAGGCGCCACCGCCCCCTCCAGCCACGCCACGAAGCGTCCCGCCAGCAAGGTCCGGTCGTATTCCGCCGCCGCTAGTTGCCGGGCGCGGGCGCCCATGCGCAACCGTTCCGCAGGATCATCCGCCGCCTGGCACAGGGCATCCGCGA
>JBFZFE010000394.1:0-7345 GCA_041306525.1 Verrucomicrobiota bacterium
TTGACGAGCGCCGCCGGTACGCACGGCGGCAGGAGAATGCCGACCATTTTCTGGTCGCGCCACACCTGTTTCAACCGCAACGCCAGCACGATGGTGCGGGTGAGCGCCGCGCCCATGTTCAGGCGTTTGGTCTGGCCGTCGGCGAGGAAGAATCGCCCCCGATGCCGTTGCGCTTTGCGGATGAACGCGCGGTGCAAAGGCCAGAGCAGTTTACGGCGGTTCTGCCAGGCATCGGCGTTGAGGTCCTGGACGGCTTGCCGGACCGCGAAAGGTGTCGCGCTGGCCGGCAACGGTGAGCCGTAGCTGACGGTGACCGGGTAGGGGAAGAACCGCGGCACTTTCCACAGGAACCGGCGTTTCTCGTAGCTGAAGATGCTGCCCCAGACGTTGTCGAGCGCGACCGGTATGATCGGGGCATCGACGTCCTTCATGATGCGCTCGAAGCCGCGCCGGAACGGGAGCAGATGGCCAACCCGCGTGATCTGGCCCTCAGCGAAGATGACGACGACATCGCCGTTCTTGATCGCCTCGCTGGCTTCGCGCAACGACTTGATCATCTCGCGGGGACGCAACTGCGACGAGATCGGGATGGCGCGCATCGCCTTGGCGAACGGCTTGACGAACCAGAGGTCGTAGATGCCCTGGAACATCACCGCCCGCAGCGTCCGGTCGGTGGAACCGATCAGCAGCAGCGCATCAATGAACGACACGTGGTTGCAGACAAACAACGCGCCGCCTTTCTCGGGAATGTTGTCGCGGCCCTCGACGCGCAGCCGGTACACCGAATGCGTCACCAGCCACACGAACATCCGCAGCAACGAGGCCGGCAACAACCAGACGCTGTAAGCCGCGGCCAGGAACGTCATCCCCGCGCAAGCGACGAAGATCTCGGCGGCGTCCAGCCCGATTCTGCGCAACAGGAAGAAGGCGCCTGATGCCAGCGAGACGCCGATGAAAGCCAGCGTGTTGTTGGCGCCCAGGACCGCCCCTTTGAGTTCGCGCGCGGGCCGATGCTGGAGCAGGGCGCCGAGCGGGACGATGAAGAAACCGCCAAAGAACCCGAGACAGGCGAGCCGCCACGCCACGGCGTTAAGTGTCAGGCCCGGCGCCCCCAGCGTCGCGCACATCACGGTAATGCCCAGCGCACCCAGCGGCACCAACCCGTACTCGATCTTGCGCCCCGACAGATAGCCCGCCGCGAAACTGCCCACGCCGATGCCGATGGCCACCGCCGCCTGCATCAGCCCGATTTGCGTGTCCTTGGCGGCGAGGATGTCCTTGCCATAGATCAGGATGTTGAAGATCAGCAGCGTGCCCAGAAACGCAAAGAACAACTCGCCCAGCACCGCCAGCTTCAAGACGCGATCGGTGCGGATCAGTTTCCATTGCGTGAGGAACTCGCCGACGAAGTTCACCCGAAACGGGCGATGCACCTTGGCCGGTGGAATTCGTGGAATCCCAAAGCTCGTGGCGGTGCCGACGGCCGCCAAACCGACAAGGATCACGCCGCACCAGAATTTCTGGTCGGCGAAGAAATCCGAGAGCAGACCCGCGACCGCAATACCGGTCACGATGGCGACGTTGGTGCCGAGTTGCAGGACGCCGTTGCCCCATGACAAGCGTTTCTCGGGCAGCAGTTCGGGCATCAACCCATATTTCGACGGCCCAAATAACGCGCTTTGCAGGCTCATCAGGAACACACAGACCAGCAGCAGCGGCACATTGGTCAGTAGCAGCCCGAGCGTCGCCAACGCCATGACGGCGATTTCGAGCACCTTGACGCTGATGGTGACGCCGCGTTTGCTGAAACGGTCGGCCAGCCAGCCGCCGCTCATGGAGAAAATAATGAAGGGCGCCGCAAACAACACGCCCACCAAGCTCGTCAACAAATCCCGCTCCGCTTTCGTCAACGCCACGGCGACGATGATGAACTGGACCAGTTGCTTGTGGACGTTATCCGAGAAGGCCCCCTGAAACTGCGTGACCCACAGGCTCCAGAACCCGAATCGGCGCTCGCCGGTATTGTCGTTCATAACCGCGGGATACTAAGCGTCCCGCGCAGGCTGCGCAATGATGTAGCTGTCGCCGCGAGCCTGCTCGCGGCCACTGGTGTTGTGCGAGGGTGTCATTCCTGTGTTGTGCGAGCATGCCATTCCTGTGTTGTGCGAGCATGTCATTCCTGTGTTGTGCGAGGGTCTCCGACCCCGCACCATCCTCGACCGAAGGTCTCCCGGTTCGGCAGCGGCGCGGTCAGGAGACCGGCGCCGAACAACGCGAATGCCGAACAACGCTGTTGTGTGAGCGTGTCATTCCTGTGTTGTGCGAGGGTCTCCGACCCCGCACGCCATGGTCGGCAACACGCAGCGATTTCTCGGCGGCGTCGAGTTGTCCATCGCGCAACAGCACGATGTAAACCCGCGCCAGGGCGTGCCAACCATATTCTTCCCTTTGCTGCGGGTTTATGTTTTTCTGACGCCATGAAGAATGATTTTGATTTTGTGCGGTCCCACGGTCTGGGCAACGACTACCTCGTGATGGATGGCGGCAAGCTGGATTTCAAGCTGACGCCGGAGCGGACGCGCCTGATCTGTCACCGCAACATCGGCGTCGGCTCCGACGGCATTTTGTTGCTGGTGCCGTTGAAGGTGAAGGGGAAGGGCACCGATTTCGCGTTGCGCATCCTCAATCCCGACGGCTCGGAGGCGGAGAAGTCCGGCAACGGTCTGCGCATCTTCTCGAAGTTTCTCTTCGACCATGGCTACACGAAACGCACCGAGTTCACCATCCACACCCTCGGCGGCGTGGTGCAGTCGCGGCTGCTCCTGAAGAACGGCCGCTGCGTGGCGGTTCGCGTCGAGATGGGCAAGGCGGCAATTGACCGGCAACTGACCAAGCTCAAGGTCGCCAGCCAGAGCCTGAACGTCACCTCGCTGTCGGTCGGCAACCCGCATTGCGTGACCATCGTGGACGACCTCAGCCAGGTTGACCTGTTCAAGCTCGGGCCGCTGATCGAGAACCACTTGGCGTTCCCCAAGCGCACCAATGTCCAGTTCGCCCAGGTGCTCGACCGCCGCAACGTCCGCGCCCTGATCTGGGAACGCGGCGCGGGCCACACGCTGGCCAGCGGCTCCAGCTCCTGCGCGGTGGCGGTGGCCTGCTACGACAAAAAACTCGTCGATGAACATGTCACCGTCCACATGGAAGGCGGCGACCTGACCATCGAACTCGACGAGAAGCTGAACCTGATCATGACCGGTCCCGTCGAGGAAGTCTGCACCGGCAAGCTCAGCGCCGACTTGCGCCGCCGCCTCAGGGCCTGAGCCGGGCAAGTGACATTTCCTGAATCTGTGCTCTAGTCTGACGCGAGCAAGGAGCAGCGAACCAGACATGAGCAAGGCAATGTGGTTGGGGGCGGCATGGCTGATCTTGACCGGCGCAGGGCCGGTCAAGCCAGTCCGGGCTGCCGAAAACAACGCACCCGACAAAATCGAAAAGCGACTGCGCCAGCACTGTGATCCCGTCTGCGAATTGCGGACCCAGGACACGGCGTTTGCGTTGCTGGTGGAAACCTACCGGCAGTTCCATGGCCACCAGATTGAACGCGACTTCGGCCAACGCCTGCGGGCCGCCGACAACATGGGTGACGCCAAGGACGGCTTGGTGATTGCGGATGACTCGGAGTTCATGAAACGCTTGCAGGAGTTCGTCCGCACCCTGGCGGTCAAGGAACGGGAACTGCGGCTGGCGAAGTTGCAGGGACAAGTCGACAACCTGCGCAACGCCTACCAGTGTGCGCGTCGCGGCGACGAGCGCGCGACTGGCGGCCCCGTTGCCAGTCAGATCGACACCCGCGCGGCAGCAGCCAGCCTTCGCGAGTTCGTGATTGTCACCCCCGGCTCCATGGCCAACGCCAATCTCGATTCGCCCCCGGTCTTGCCGGCCGCCGCGCTCCTGCTCGATGCGCCGCCGGAGCCGTTGCCCTCGTGGGAGACCGTTGCCGCCTGCACGCCCGACGATCCCATCCTGATCATTGAACCGCCTGAAGACACAGCGCCGCCGGTCCGTTAGACTGCCACCATGAACCCGACCGGCACCGCCACGCCGCAAAAAGCGCTCCAAATCAATCTCGACGCCACCCGCTATGGCGCGTTCGCCGAGATCGGCGCGGGACAGGAGGTCGCGCGCTGGTTCTTCCTGGTCGGCGGCGCGGCCGGCAGCGTCGCGAAAACCATGTCGGCCTACGACATGGCCGTCTCCGATGCGATCTACGGTCCCGCCGAGCGCTACGTCAGCCGTTCCCGGCTCCACGCCATGCTCGACCACGAGTGGAACCTGATGCTCGAACGCCTCGACAGCTCCCGCGGCGACCGCACGATGTTCTTTGTGTTTGCCGACACCATCGCCACGCGCAGCTACACCCGACGCGAAGATGGCCACGGCTGGCTCGGCATCCGTTTCCAAGCCATCCCCCGGCAGGCGCCCTCCGAGATTCTCATCCACGCCCGGCTCTGGGACCACGACAACGCCCGCCAACAGGACGCCCTCGGCATCCTCGGCGTCAACCTCATCCACGCCGCCTTTTACCTCAACACCCAGCCGGCCGCCTTGATCACCGCCTTGATGGACGGCCTGACCCGTGACCGGATGGAAGTGGACATGATCAAGTTCAGCGGGCCCGCCTTTGCCGGCATCGACCATCGCCTGATGAGCCTCCAGCTCGTCCACCAACGCCTGACCAACGCCGCGTTCTTCACCGCCAAGGGCGAAGTCGTCGAACCCGCCGAGATCCTCCACCGCCAACCCGTCCTCGTCGAACGCGGCCGCTTCAGCCCCGTCACCGACCTCAATTTCGACATGCTCGAACGCGCCTGCCGCAAGATGCACAGCGACCCCGCGCTCCAGGGCGGCGAGCCGGTCACCTTGATGGAAATGACGTTGCGCCACCTCCTCGGCGCGCAACCGGATATCGACCACGCCGATTTCCTCGCCCGCGCCGACGCCCTTGGCAGCCGCGGCCAGACCGTCATGATCTCCAACTACTCCCGCTTCCACAGCGTCGCCACCTACCTCCGCCGCTACACACAAAACAGCGCCGGCCTGGTCCTGGGAGTCCCGACCCTGGCGGGATTGTTCGAGGAGAAACATTACGCCGACCTGCCCGGTGGCATCCTCGAAGCCTTCGGCAACCTCTTCTGCGGCGCCCTCAAGCTCTACGTCTACCCCTGGCAAAACCCCGGCACCCGCGAAGTCGTCACCGCCGACAACTTCCGTCCCCCCGCCAACCTCCAGCACCTCTACACCCACCTCCGCGCCAACAACCAAATCGTCTCCCTGGCGTGAGCCTAAATGCGGCGATCGGATGGTGTGGCCGACTCTGCGAGCCGGCCGAAGAGCGGCTCCTTCCCTGGTGGCTGCGAATCTGCTGTAGCCGCGAGCCCGCTCGCGGCTGGCCGACTTGAGATGGATTGCAGAAGCCGCGAGCAGGCTCACGGCTACAAGGACGCGACTGCGCCTCACCACAATTCATTCGCGCCGGTGGGCACGGGCACGTGGGCGGTCGCGATGGGGGTGCGGGGTGTTTCTCGGTTTACCGGCGTCTGCCGCTTCCGCTTGGTGGCACAAGCGTCCCTGCTTGTGTAGCCGAAGGCTTCTTTGCAGAAACAAACCAACTTGCCTCCGCGGCAAGTGCGCAAGCAGGGACGCTTGCACCACCGGCACTGCGCCTCACCACAATTCATTCGCGCCGGTCGGCACCGGCACTTGGGCGGCCACGGCTTTGTGCCGATGTTTCTCGGTGGCCAGGATCCGTTCCCGCCATGGCTTGTACTCGGCCAGGATCGCGTCGAGCTCGGCGCGCGTCTTCAACCGCACCACGCGTTTGCGAAACTCCACGACCGGGCCGAACGCCCGCGCGTAGCCAATCGCCACCTTCCGAAACTGCAGGCAACCTTGTTCCTCGCCCTGCCAGGCGATCATCCGGTCCAGATGCAGCGTCATCAACCGCAGCCGCTCCTCGAAACTCGGTTCCGCCGGCAACACGCCCGTGTCCAGGTATTGCCGGGTCTGCTCGAAGATGCGCGGATTATAGAATGCGCCGCGCCCGATGCTCACCCCCGCGCAGCCGGTCACATCGAGCATCTGCTTGGCCCCGACCGGCGTCGTCACATCGCCGTTGCCAATCACCGGGATCCGCCGCACCGCCGCCACCACCGCGGCGATGCCGGCCAGGTTCACCTTGCCGGTGAAACCCTGCGCCTTGGTCCGCCCATGCACCGTGACCGCCGCCACGCCGACATCCTCCAACGCCCGCGCCAGCTCCGGCGCCGTGATGTTGTCGGCATCCACCCCCAACCGCACCTTGCAGGTGACCGGGATCTTCAGCCCCGCCACCATCGCCCCCGCCAGCCGCGCCGCCTTGGCGATGTCGCCCAGCAACGCCGAGCCGCCGCCGTTTTTGCAGATCTTGCGCACCGGACAACCCATGTTCACGTCCACCACCGCCACGCCGCGTTCCTGCAACAGCACCGCCGCGTCGCGCAACTCCTCCGGGATCGTCCCGTACAACTGCACCGACAACGGTTCGTCGCCGGCGCCACTGCGCACCAGTTCCCACGCCTTCTTGTTCTTCTCCAACAACGACCGCGCGTTGACCAGGTCAGTCGTACAAAGCCCGACCCCGCCGATCTCGCGGATCAACACCCGAAACGGCAGCCCCGTGTAGCCCGCCAACGGCGCCAGACACAAGTTCGAGGAAAGCTCCAAATGGCCAATTTTCAACGTCATCGCGCGTTCTACCTAGCCGAACCCCGCCCCAAAAGCCAGCCAGCGCAGCGGCGAAGTCCTCACCGCGAATGAACGCCAATGCACGCGAATGAAAACCAATGTCAGGGGTGGGAGCGGGTCGCAACGGAAAATCGAGAATGCTGCTGCAACTGGCTTCGACGCAGATGCACGCGAATGTCAGGGGTGGGAGCGGCGTCCCGCCGCGACCGGCTCAGGCCTGCGGACTGCGGGACTCAGGACTTTCTTTTCCGACCTTGGACCTTGGACTCTCCTCCTCTCGTGGGAGCGGCGTCCCGCCGCGATTCCGTGCCGGTTTTCAGGTTTCAGGTTTCAGCTTTTCAGGATTTCTCCTTGGACTTTGGGCTCCTCGTTGTGCGCCGGTCTCCAGACCGCGCACGCCCGCCTCAGCTCGGGAGACCTGCGGTCCGGGTTTGCGGCGCGGTCGGGAGACCCCCGGGGCCGGGCGAGGGAGGTGCGGTCGGGGGGCGTCATCGGCGCTGATTCTGGCAGCTATGCTCGAGCCCTCTCAGTGGGCCCGGATAACAGCGACCATCACCAACCG
>JBFZFE010000395.1:0-9776 GCA_041306525.1 Verrucomicrobiota bacterium
TGTCCGACTTCATCTCCTTCTCGGTCGCCGTGATCTTTGAAAAGTGCTCGGCCCCGGTCTGTCCGCCCATTTGGGCGAGGATGTGCCGCAGGTCAGCCATGAACTCCGCTGGCAGGACGCCATGCGCCGCGCGATCATCTTCAACAGCTGATTCTTTCGCCATACCGGTTTCTTTGCGTTGGAGGTCCTCCGACGGCAGTCGCACTTGGGGGCACAACTTTGGCTTTTCCGGAGCAAGGGCCGCCACCTCGAATCGTGCTCGGTGCGCGGCCAGGCAGAACCACGTTTGCGGCGTCAATACTTCCTCCAGTCCGCATGCTTTCAGAACGGCATTTGTTCCCTTGGTATTGAGGTCCCTTGCGACGGCCACCTGTGCTTTCAGAAAGCGCTGCGGATTCTGCAAGATCTCTGCCCGTTGCCGCGGGTCAGCCGCCCAACAGAACCGGCCCGCCGTCAAGAAGACAAGCCACATTGAGTCGCCCGGCCTTGTGCGCGGGTAGTATTCGGGAGATTGTGGCTCGGGCATGTGAGTGCGCCCTGTTTCATGGGAGTAGATGATTGGTGCGGGTAACGGCGGCTTCGTCAACGTGTCGCTGACGAAAAGCACCTCGAGTTGCAGGGCATAAAGTCCGTTTAGATAATCTTCGAGCAGCGTGGAATCGCCCGTGAGCAGTTTCGGACGCCCGCACAGGTCCCACAGGAAGCCATCTTGTCGGGACTCAACCAGTGCCACACGAACATCCTTCTCGGCCAGTGACGTTGCCATCAACTGAACAGCGTTTCGGCGCAGGGGCAGCAAGCGCGGATTACTGTCCAGGAACTGTGTATCGTTGGTTGTTGCGAACGTGCAGTTGGCGCTGATGAACCCGGTGAGCAGTAGCGTTAGCAATCTCATGAGTTTACTCTTTCCACGGGGTATCGGGATGTTCCGGGTTTTCGCCCCATTTTTGTTGATAGGTGCAGGCATACGTATAAGCCTCTCTGAAGCCCACATCCTCTTTTGCTTTCTTCTCACGAAATCCTCGACCACGTTCAAAAAGATGCCAAGACTGCCTTTCTGCCTCGTTCACCGCGTCGCCACGCCGCTTTTGCAGTGCCGTCAGTAGATCAATCCTTGTGTCGGCTACGAGCAAGGTCTTCCCGTCATAGTCCGGCTGTTGGTCTTCCAAGTAGTATTCGACTGAATTGCGGGTGAACAACGCACCGCAGCCACCTTTATCCTTCGGCACTTGCCCTTTCCATTGCTTCACATGGAATTGCTCTTCCTTGGTGATGGCATCGCGATATTGGGATTGATCGACGTTAACGTCTCCACCCTGTTTAGGGAAAATATCATCAGGAATTGTCAGCGTGGTGGACCACTTCCCGTCTGCACCTTGAACTGGAGGAGTATTCAAAATCACTCCTCGTGTGGCTGAAAGAATCGCCGCACGAGTCCAGTCCGGGTACTGCGGGAGAACCACAAGCAACGTGCGTTTGGCTGTTCCGTTATGGACTTGCCCGTTCAAGGTGAATTGGGCTTGGAGATTAAGCTCGTACGGTGCTTGAAACAGGAAACAAAGATCCCCCGTAGCCGGGTCGCCATACCAGTACGCCACCGGGATCTTCCAGTGGGTCAGATCAGCGGGGTTCAATTTCTCGATGGTCGAGGTCGTGGTCCCAATCTGGTTTTGCCAACGCTCTCGCTGCCGCTTGATCGTGAAAGAGGTGATGTTTGTCAAAGTAGCTGTCTCAGGATAGACACGGACTTGAATCTGCACAGACGTTAAATCCTTCACCGGGTTGGAGAACGTGAAATCCACGTGTGGCTTGACCTTGGCAGTCAGGATTGCATGGCCACCGGCGTTGCCTTTGGCGTCGGCTCTTGTTTCGGCGTCGGCTTGGATTCGTGCCACGAATGGACGCACCTGCACGCCGTTGTCATCGTAGGCGCAATAGGAATCACCCGCTTTCGTCAACTCCACGGGTTTGCCTGTCGCGTCGTTGATGCGGCTGCCGTCCTTGTTAAACAGAGTCAATTTGATGGGGCCTCGAACAGTCCGTATTTCCGTCACGCGAAGCTCGAAGACCGCGTCGGAGGGGAAATTCCACGGAATCTTTGTTCCTTCGATGGTGACCCTCAAATCAGGTGCCGGCTGCGCGGGATCAACCTTGTCATTCAGCGGGTTTTGCAGGCCTGTGAGGCCCGCGCAGGCAGCCGAAACCGCTCCTGCCCAATGATTCGAACCGCGGTTATGAAACCCAAAAGTCACGGTTTGCTCCGCATAGTCTGTTGGCGGGCCGTCCTGGGCCCCTGCCGCTCCACACATCATCACAAGCGCGACGATCGCGCCAGCCATTTGTCTGTAGTTCATTCCTTTTCCTGTCTCACTGTTTCTTCATTCCCAAACCACACCAACGCGAATGACATTGGTGCCTCCGGCCTGTAACCCAGCAACTGATTCAAACGCCCAGCCCACTGCCCGCTCGGCGTCCTCAAGGACTCCATCCCGGTTTCCATCGAAATAGCGCAGGTAGGCAATGTGCATCTGCAACTTGCGCTCATCGCTGTTGGTTGGCAGGCGTTTGATGCGCCGGAATTCCTCCAGCACCTCGCGCGCTTCATCGCGGGTCACTTGACCGTCGCGATTGACGTCCCAGCGGCTCAGGACCTGCTTCCAGAGCGCGTCTCTTTGCGCATACCGCTTCTGCACCTCCAATTTGTGAAACCCGGACCACAACTCCCGGTCGACATCGCCATCGCCGTTCCGATCAAAGGGAGCTTGGGCCTTGGTGCGTATCGCAGCGAGAGCGTCAGAATGTTCCTGGGCGACGCGTGGCCAGTCAGTCGTGGCCCACCGGTTTGTCGGCCAACCGACGGTAGAAGCATCATCAGTCCGCCCGCAACCCACGAGCGCCATGCCAGCCGCAAGGAGCAGAGCAACGTGCCACATCATCGAATTCAATCGCATCATAAGCAGTGCGCACCTCCTAACTGAAATGGGGGGGGGGACGTCAATAACAATAATAATGCTCCGTGGGCCGAAGATCCCGCCTGTTACATCAGCGACGCCGAGATCGGCATCGCGTGATCAAGCGGCCGGTTCTTCGGGGCTGGCGCTGAGAATGGCGCAGGCGCGCTCGTAATCCTCGTCGGCCACCTGGACGCGGATGCCGCCGATGGCTTCGGAGTAGAGCGGCTGCATCAACACCATGCCTTGGTCGGGGAGAAACGTCTCGATGCCGAACGCCCGCAACTGCGCGCAGATCATGTCGGCCTCCAGCAGGCTGGTGAGATTGGCGACGGTTTTCATGATTCAGGCCACCTACTTGCCGGCGCGCCGGTAAAGGGTGCGACTGCTCACGCCGAGCATGCGGGCGGCTTTTTCCTTGTCGCCGCCGCACAGGGCGAGGGTTTCGTTGATGAGGCGGTCCTCCGCTTGGGCCAGGGGTGTGCCGAGGGGAATGGAGACGGCTGAGCCGGTCACGGCGCCAAGGGGCGCAGCCACGCCACCGGGAGCGGCGGCGCAGAGGATGAACGCGCGGATCGTGTCGTCGGTGGCCACCGCGATGGCGCGTTGCACGGCGTTTTCGAGTTCGCGCACATTACCGGGCCAGGAATGGGTGAGGAGTTGTTGCATCGCCTCGGGGGCGATGACGCGGATTTCCTTCTGCATGCGGGCGGCGTATTTGCGGACGAAATGAGTGGCCAGCAGCGGGATGTCGTCGGCGCGTTCGCGCAGGGGCGGGATGGTGAGGTGGACGACGTTGAGCCGGTAGTAAAGATCTTCGCGAAATTTCTTGGCGGCGATGGCGTTGGGGATGTCGACATGCGAGGCGCTGATGAGGCGCATGTTGACGTGGATGTCCTTGGTGCTGCCGAGGCGCTGGAAGGAGCCGTCCTGCAACACGCGCAGGAGTTTGGCCTGGAGCTGCGTGCTCATCTCGGCGATTTCGTCGAGGAACAACGTGCCGCCATCGGCGAGCTCGAATTTGCCCTGCTTGGCGTTGCCGGCGCCGGTAAAGGCGCCGCGTTCGTAGCCGAAGAGTTCGCTTTCCAGCAACGCATCCGGGATGGCGGCGCAGCTGATTTTCAGGATCGCAGCTTCCCGGCGCGGGCTGAGCAGGTGCAGGGCGTCGGCGACGATTTCCTTGCCGGTGCCGCTCTCGCCCTGGATCAGGACGCTGACGTCGGTGGGCGCGATCTGGTGGAGCAGCTTCTTGATGGCGACCATGCTGGGACTGTTGCCGATGAGGGCTTCCTCGCCGCGGCGCTGTTCGAGTTCGTTGCGCAGCCGGCGGTTCTCGGCTGTGAGCTGTTGTTTCTCGGCGGCTTTGCGGATGGCGCGCAGCAGCGCGGCGCGATCCAGCGGCTTCTCGATGAAATCGTAGGCACCCAGTCGCATCGCCTCCACCGCGCGCTCGACGGTGCCATGGCCGGTGATGACGATGACTTCGACATCGCTGCGCAGTTGCTTGACGCGTCGCAGCACGTCCATGCCGTCGCCATCCGGCAGGGCGAGGTCGGTGATGACGAGGTCCGGCGCGGTGCGTTGAAACTCGGCGAACCCCTCGTTGGCACTGTGAACGCAATGGACGTGATAGCCTTCCTTGACCAGCGTCTTTTCGGCGGCCATGCACAAGGCTTCTTCGTCATCAACCAGCAGGATGTCAGGTCGTTTCGGCATAAGAACGGGCTTCGGTCAGGGGCAGTTCCATGGTGAAGGTGGCGCCCTGTCCCGGCTGGGATTCGCACTGCAGGCGACCGCCATGTTCCACCACGATTTGTTGCGTCAACGGCAGACCCAGGCCGGTCCCGCCGGGTTTGGTGCTGAAGAAAGGTTTGTACAACTGGCCCATCTCGGCGGGCGTCATGCCTTTGCCGGTGTCGCCCAGGGACAGGCGCACGGCCAGGACGGTGCACTCGGTGCGGATGGTCAACGTGCCGCCTTGGGGCATGGCTTCGAGCGCGTTCTTGATCAGGTTGAGAATCGCCTGCCAGAGCTGTTCCTCGTCGCCGGTGATGTAGGGCAGGCAGGTGCACCAGTCGGTGACGAGCTCGACGCGCGAGGTTTGCAGCAGCGAATGCAGGAAGGGGAGCCGTTGGGTGAGCAGATCGTTGAGCAAGACCAGGTCGCGCCGCGGCTTCGGCATCTTGGCGAACTGCAGGTAATCTTCGGTCACGCGTTGGATGCGGCGGACCTCGGAGTTGATGGAAGTCAGGAGCGTGCGCAGCTCGGTGACGGCTTCCGGGTTGGCGCGGCCGAGGGTCTCCATCTCATCGCGCACCAGGTCCATGTTCAGCGTGATGGAGCTGAGCGGGTTGCGGATCTCATGGGCGAGTTTGGCGGACATGGCGCCGATGACGGCGAGGCGTTCGGACTGGATCTTGGCGGCTTCCAGGCGGCGGCGCTCCGTGATGTCACGCAGGATGGCGCAACGCCCGATCGGCTGGCCTTGTGGACCGCGGAGCATTGAGACTGACAAATCGACCGGCACGCGGCGGCCGTCCTTGGCGAGGCGTTCGGTCTCCAGTTGGGCGTGGCCTTCCTGCTCGATGGCGGCGTCCATGCGTTTCATCTCACCGGCCTCGATCAGGTCGGCGGGGCAGATGACGTAGATCGGCTTGCCAATCACCTCGGCGGCAGTCCAGCCGAACATCCGTTCCGCGGCGGGATTCCAGACCCGGAACTTGCGGTCGGCATCGAGCAGGAAGATCGCGTCCACGGAGTCGCGCACGATGCTTTGCAGGAACTGCATGTGCCGGTAACGATCACTGGAAATGTAGGCGTCCATCGCCAGCGACGCATCCAGGATGAAGATCTTTTCCAGCGCGACGATGGTCTGATAAGCAAGGGTTTGCTCTTGGGCGTAGTGCTGGAGCACGTACGGGGAAATCAGCGCGAAGTAGTGATTGTAGGCCAGCAGGTACCAACGCGGCAGCAGGCCCACGCGTTCGTGCGTCTGGCCCAGCCGTTGCCGGTCCGCGAAGTAGGCATCATCGAAGTTGCCCTCGACAATGCGGAACAGATAATCGCGCTGCAAACCTTTCAGGCGTTCGATGGTCGTCCGATCGCGCAGCAGTTGCGCCGTCTCGGGCTGGGATTCCAAAAGCGCATAGAACGCGTCCACAAACGAGCCCACGTGCTGTTCGAAGACGGGGCGCAACGCCTTCAACAGCGTCACGTCGCGTTCCGAAAGCCCGAGAAACTTCAATCTCTGTTCGCGTTCCGAAGCCGGCATGCGGGGCAGCGTACGGAGCGCTCCGGGCAAAGTCAATGCGCCCCTGCCAAAGCCGTTCGCCAACTGAAGTCGAGCCTCGCCTGCTCCGGCAACTGGCGGAGTGAGGACGTCAGCCCGCACAAACTCCTACGGCAGTTCCGTTGCGCCCATCAGGTAACGGTCCACTTCGCGGGCGCAGGCGCGGCCTTCGTTGATGGCCCAGACGACCAGGCTTTGGCCGCGGCGGCAGTCAAGCAAGGAGGAGATCGGGACTCTCGGAACTGTCGACGGAAAAGCAGCTTGAGGGGAAAGGGCGATCCAAGTATTTTGCCTGGTGATGAAAGCAAGTCTGACGGAACAAGCGTTACGAATGCCGGTGGCGAGGCGCGCCCGGTTGGCTCATGTGTTGATCCAGAGCTTGGATACCGCAAGTGATGCTGATGCGGCCCAACAGTGGGACGCCGAGATTGCACGACGGGTGGAGGACGTTCGCCAAGGCCGTATCCGGGGGATTCCGTCAGCCAAGGTTTTTGCCCGCCTTCCGCGGCGCTGAGTTTGAAGCCGATCATCTTCCATCCCGCAGCCCAGGCTGAATTCTTCGCCGCGCAGGATTACTACGAACAATGCGTCGAGGGGCTTGGTTTTGACTATCGAGCTGAAGTACTGGCAGCGCAGGATGTGGTGGCTGAGGCTCCACAACGGTGGGCCGTCCATTCTCACGGCACACAGGCGTACTTCGTCCACCGGTTTCCTTTTGCGGTCATCTACCTGAATCTACCCGACAAGGTCTGGGTGATCGCCGTTGCTCACCTCCGGCGGCGACCGGGTTACTGGAAAACCCGCCTGTAGGAACGCGAAAGAACGGGCAGTGCACCCGTTCCGCTCACGGCAGTTCCGTCGCGCCCATCAGGTAACGGTCCACTTCGCGGGCGCAGGCGCGGCCTTCGTTGATGGCCCAGACGACCAGGCTTTGGCCGCGGCGGCAATCACCGGCCGCGAACACGCGCGGGATGTTGGTGGTGAACTTGCCGTACTCGGCCTTCACATTGGTGCGTTCGTCCTGTTGGACACGAAGGTCCTTGAGCATCGTTTCCTCGGGACCGACAAAACCCATCGCAAGCAACACGAGTTGCGCGGGGATGATCTTCTCGGTGCCGGGCACTTCCTTCGGAATGAAGCGGCCTTGGGCGTCCTTCTGCCACTCGACCTGGACGGTGAGGATCTCCTTCACGTTACCGGCCGCGTCGCCGATGAACTGTTTGGCGGTGACGACGTACCGGCGCGGGTCGGAGCCCTGGACGGCGGCGGCTTCTTCCTGGCCGTAATCCAGCCGGTAAACCTTGGGCCACTGCGGCCACGGATTGTCGGCGGCGCGTTCGAGCGGCGGCTTCGGCAGGATTTCGAGTTGCGTAACGCTCTTGCATTTGTGACGCAGGCTCGTGCCGACGCAATCGGTGCCGGTATCGCCGCCGCCGATGACCACAACGTCCTTGGCTTCGGCGGAGATGAAGTTGCCGTTCTGTTTGCGGTCGAGCAACGCCTGGGTGTTGGCGGTGAGGAAGTCCATCGCGAAATGGATGCCCTGGAGTTCGCGGCCCGGTATCTTCAGGTCGCGCGGCTTGGTGGCGCCGGTGGCGATGACGGTGGCGTGAAACTCGTCCATCAACTGCTTGGCGGGATAATTCTTCCCGATCTCGGTGTTCGGGACGAACTTGAAGCCTTCCTGTTCCATCAACTTCACGCGACGCAGGACGACCTGTTCCTTGTCGAGCTTCATGTTCGGGATGCCGTACATGAGCAAACCGCCGATGCGGTCGGCGCGTTCGAACACGGTGACCTCGTGCCCGGCACGGTTGAGTTGTGCAGCGGCGGAAAGCCCGGCAGGACCGGAACCGACGACGGCGACCTTCTTGCCGGTGCGTTTGGTCGGCGGCTGCGGCGTGACCCAGTTCTCGCGGAACCCGCGGTCAATGATCTCGCACTCGATCTGTTTGATCGTGACCGGCGGCAGATGCATGCCGACCGTGCAGGAACCTTCGCACGGCGCCGGGCAGACGCGGCCGGTGAACTCGGGGAAGTTGTTGGTCTTGTGAAGGCGTTCGAGCGCTTCCTTCCACAGGCCGCGGTAGACGAGGTCGTTCCACTCGGGGATGAGATTGTTGATCGGGCAACCCGACGCCGCGCCCGCAATGATGCGGCCGACGTGGCAGAAAGGAATGCCGCAATCCATGCAACGCGCGCCTTGCGAGCGGAGTTTGTCCTCCGGCAGATGCTCGTGAAATTCGAGCCAGTGCTTGATGCGTTCCGCCGGCGCGACATCGCCCGGCAACTCGCGATTGATCTCTAGAAAGCCTGTTGGTTTACCCATCTTGTCCTCAAAAGATTAAATTCGAAATCCGAATGTCGAAATTCGAAGGAATCACGGCAAGCAGCAATCCGGCAAAGGTTCGCGCTGGGTTTTTCCTATTTGCCTTCATTCGAATTTCCTTCGGATTTCGAATTTCGGATTTCGAATTTGCCGACATTAGTTGCCTCCCACGCGCGAGACGTCTTTGACGTTTTCCTCAAACGCGGCCGCGGCGGCTTCGTCGCCACTGAGCCCGGCCGCCATCGCCCGTTTGAGCGCTTCCTGGACGCGTTTGTAGTCCTTCGGCATGACCTTGACGAATTGCGGGAGGCGTTGGTCCCATTCGGCGAGAATCTTCCAGGCTCGCGTGCTCTTCGTCGCGTCGCCGTGGCGCTCGATGGTCGCGCGCAACTCGGCGATCTCTTCGGCGTCCGTCAGTTTGTCCAGACTGACCATCGCCTTGTTGCAGCGCGTCGCGAAATCGCCCTGCTCGTCGAGGATGTAGGCGACACCGCCGCTCATACCGGCCGCGAAGTTGCGGCCGGTCAGGCCGAGGACGATGACGCGTCCGCCGGTCATGTACTCGCACGCATGGTCGCCGACGCCTTCGACGACGGCGGTAACGCCGCTGTTGCGGACGCCGAACCGTTCACCCGCCATGCCGCGGACGTACAACTCGCCGCTGGTCGCACCGTAGAGGGCGACGTTGCCGATGATGATGTTTTCCTCGGCGGCGAACGTGCTGCCCGCGGAGGGATAAACGGCGATTTTGCCGCCGCTCAGTCCTTTGCCGACGTAATCGTTGGCATCGCCTTCGAGTTGGAGCGTCATGCCGCGCGGCAGGAACGCACCGAAGCTCTGGCCCGCGCTGCCTTGGAACGTGAGCTCGATGGTGTCGTCCGGTAACCCGTTCGGCCCGTGCCGACGCGTGATTTCGCTGCCGGTAATGGTGCCGACGACGCGGTTGACGTTCTTGATCGGGAGCGTGGCGCGCACCTTCTCGCCGCGCTCGATGGCCGGCCGGCAAAGTTCGAGCAGCTGTGTCATGTCCAATGACTCAGCGATGCCGTGGTCCTGTTCGATCTGTTTGTACAGGCCGACCGGCTCCTCGAGTTGCGGCTGGTACAGGATCTTCGAGAAGTCCAGGCCGCGCGCCTTCCAATGCTCGACGGCTTTCTTCGGTTCGAGCCGGTCCGCGCGACCGATCATCTCGTTGATCGTGCGGAAC
>JBFZFE010000396.1:0-8942 GCA_041306525.1 Verrucomicrobiota bacterium
ATCTCTCGTGGCTCACCTTGAGCGTTAGCCTTCCTGCCCCGGTCTCTCACAGAGGCCACAGAGCCACAGCCCGCGCCACCTCGTTCCTTGTCTGATCTTCAGCGTTCGTAGGATTCCTGCGTCGTCTTTAACGCGTCAGAAGGTCGTCCGGATTTCCCGGAGCCGTCTCTGGAGCTCCAGAAGGTCGTCCGGATTTCCCGGAGTCGTCTCCCCTTGAGGGAAAGGTCGTCCGGATTTCCCGGAGTCGTCCCCTGACGCGTCAGAAGGTCATCCGGGGATCGACCCCCAAGAAAAGGGGGTGCTACCCCCAAAATTAGGGCGTCCGTCCCCAAAAAAAGGGGGTCAACCCCCAAAAATACATGTCTGACCCCCTCCCAAAGCGGTCCCGAGAAGGAGAATACCTATGCCATCCGATCCCAACCTGTCTCAACTTGGTCGACAAAAAGATGCCGACCAAGACACCGCTTGGGTGGTTTGTCCCCGGCGTTCCGCTACTGGCCGCTGAGGCGTTTTTTGAGGCGGTGGATGACGAGGTCGCCGATGAGGTTGGTGATGAAGGTGACGGCGAAGAGCATGGTGCCGAGCAGGAACAGGATCCGGTAATGCGGGCCGCCGAAGACGACTTCGGCCAGTTCGGCGGCAATCGTGGCGGTGATGGTCCGGCAGGAGTCGAGGATCGAGGCGGAGACGATGGAGGCGTTGCCCGAAGCCATCAAGACGACCATGGTTTCGCCGATGGCACGGCCAAACCCCAGCACGCAGGCGGCAAACACACCCGGCAAGGCGGCCGGCAGGACCACTTGGACGGCGACCTGCCAGGGCGCGGCGCCAAGGGCGAGCGCGGCTTGGGAATAGGATTTGGGCACGCTGGTCAGGGCATCCTCGGCGATGGTGAAGATGACCGGCACAACGGCGAGCCCGAGCGCGACGCCGCCCACCAGGGCATTGAGCCGGGAACTGTAGCCGAAGGTGTTCTGCAAGAGGGAAGCCAGGACGATGAGCCCGAAGAAACCGAGGACGACCGAGGGGATGCCGGAGAGCAGTTCGATGGTGGGCTTGACGATTTCGCGGACCCGCGGCGAGGCAAGTTGCGAGACGTAGATCGCGGCGGCGACGCCGAGCGGGACAGCAAAGAGCAGGGCGACGAGGGTGGCTTTGAGGCTGCCGATGATGAGGGGCACGAAGTTGTATTTGGGGATCTCACTGGTGGGTTGCCAGATGTACTCGGGTTTGTCGTAGCCGAACCAGCGGTGCGGCTTGAACAGCAGCGACCAACGGGTGGTGTTGAGCTGGGCGTCGGGATTGTCGATCTGGGCGAGTTCCTCGGCCTTCAGGTCGATGAGCGCCTTCAACGTGTCGGCGTCGTAGCCGGCGAGTTCCTTGGGGCTGACGCCGATGTATTTGGCGACTTGGGCGGGGGGAAGTTGCTTCGCGTCGTCGAGCGTCAACGGCTTTTGGGCCCGGGCGTTGTTGGTCTGGCCGAGGAGGATCGGCACGGATTCACGCCCGACGAACGCGAAGATCAGGAAAATCATCAGGATCGAACTCAGCGACACCAGGAAGATGCCGCGTTCGACCAGCCACTCGCCCGTGCGGCGTCGCTTGCGGGTGATGGCGGCGCCCAGTTCGGCGGGGGTGGAAACGCCCGGCGGGGCAGCCGGTACAGCTGCGCCCGCCGGGGTTTGTGAGTTGTTTTTCAACGACGTGTTCACCGCATGTTCTTGGGCAGTGGGAAGTAACCGACGTCCTTGACGACGCTCTGGCCTTCATCGCTCACGCACCAGTTGATGTAGGCGGCGACAGCGCCGTTGTCCTTGGCCGGTGCCACATAATAGAAGAGGTAACGGGCGACGGGGTATTTGCCGCTGAGCACGTTCTCTTCGGTGGGTTCGACGGCGACGTCCCCGTCGGTCTTGCTGACCTTGAGGTGCTTGACGCCTTCACCGTAGGCGATGCCGCCGTAGCCAATGGCGCCCTTGTCCTTGGCGACGCCTTGGATGACGGCTGCGGTGCCCGGCATGGTCTTGGTGGCCGCGGCGAAGTCCTTCTTGTTGAGCACATGGTCCTTGAAGAACTCGTAGGTGCCCGAGCTGTTCTCGCGACCGTACAACGAGATCGTCGAATCGGGGCCGCCGACCTGTTTCCAGTTGGTGATCTTGCCGGTGAAGATCGCCTCCAACTGCGGGATGCTGAGCTGGGTGACCGGGTTGCTTTCGTGCACGTAGACCGACAGGCCGTCCATGCAGGTCTTGTATTCATGCACGCCCTTGCCGGTCTTCTTGATGAACTCGGCGCGTTCGCTGGGCTTCATCGGGCGGGACGAGTTGCAGATGTCGGTGGTGCCGTTGAGCAGGGCGGCGATGCCGGTGCCCGAGCCGCCGCCGGTGACCTGCACGGTCGTGCCCGGGTTCTTCTTCATGTAATGCTCGGCCCATTTCTGGCCGAGAATGACCATGGTGTCGGAGCCTTTGACGGTGATCTTCTGGCCTTGGGCCAGCACCGTGCCGGCGCTGAGAGCGGCGGCGAGGATGGCGAGGAATGTTTTCATGTTGTCTAATCTCCTAAGGGTGTTGTGTGACGGTTGTGTTACGCCGGTGTGGCGATCGGGTTAGAACTTGAACGAGGAATCCAGCTGCACCCGCAGCAACTGCTCGTCGGCGGCGCCGATGGAGCCGCGCGTGTTATGGCCGCTGTTGGGCCGGTTGCTGATCTTCTCGGTGATGAACGCCCCGACACCGAGTTGCCACCAGTCCTGCACGTTGTAGGACGCCTTGATCACATGGCCTTTGCGGTCGGTGCCGCCGTTGCCCCAGTCAGAATCGGTTACCGCATCCCACACGGCGTCGGCTTCGAGGTGCTTGTACTGGTAAGCGACCTGCCACTGGCCCTTCTTGCGCGCGCTGCCGAAAGCCACTTGTGCGGTCCAACCTTCGGTCTGGTCGTCGGCGAGGTCCTGGTAGGAGCCGGTGAGGTTCTTGACGTATTCACCGCTCAGCGTCAGCAACGCCGGGGTGCCGAGCACCGGGCGTTCCCGCATCTGCCAGCCGGCTTCGCCGCGCAGGTAAACAACTTGGAAATCGGCCAGGAACCGGTTGGTGCTGCCGCCGACGTTGACCGTGGCGTTCCCCAGGTTGGGGGAGTCGAAGCTGCCGGCGTAGAGCGCATTTTCAAGGTTGTGCGTCAGGAAATAACCGCCGGAGGCGACCACGCGGAAGCGCGGGCTCTTCGCGACATCGCTGCCGCCAAAGCGCGCCTCGATGCCGCCTTGCAGGTCAAAGAGCCCGGCATCGTTGGCATCACTGCTGAACTCCTTGACTGCGTACTGGCCGAAGTTGCCGAACACCCGGTGCTGCCGGTGTTCGCCGAACTTGAAGTTGAGCTGCTCGGCCACGCCTTCCGGGGTCAGGTCGCCGTCGTACACCATCGGCGAGTTGAAGCTCGGCTGCCAGATCGGGTTGTCGATCTTGCCGGCCGACACGCTGATCCAGTCCCAACCGGGCACCTGCAGCTTCACGTAGGCCGCGTCCACCGTGATCGGTTTCTTGCGGAAGGTGTCGCTCAATGTCTGGTTCGTGCTGACCGGGTCGCCGTCGCCGCTGGCCAGCCGGACGCCGATTCGGGCCCACTCGGGCAACTGCGCCTCGATCTGCAAACGCAGCCGGTAACGGAACCGCCAGCGGTCCACGCTGCTGCTCTGGTCTTCGTTGTCGAAGAACTCGCCGCGCAAGCGCAGGTCGCCGGACATTTTCAGGTTATCGAGGAAATTCGAGACCTTGCTCTTGCTGTAAGCCTCGACCGCCGCGGAGGTCTGCTGGTCGAGTTGTGAACGCACGTCATTTGCTTCGCGCTGGTTGATCACGCCTTTCTGGACCAACAGGTCCAGCAGCGCATCGGCGCTCTGTGCCTGGACCGGGGAAGCCACGCCCAGCGTGACCGCCGCGCCCAAGGCGAGGCCGAGTGTTTTGATGGATGCCAACTTCATTTTGTCTGTCTCCTTCTTTTTGGGTTGCGGCCCGCATCAAACGGGCCAGTTCTCACCTTTGCTGCGAGAACCCTAGGAGACAAGCGTGACGAACAAAGGGCGGGGTTGTGACAATGCTGTGACGCAACCGAGGAAACGCACCGTCGGTTTGCCGGTCATTTCGCGAGCCGGTGGGCCGCCAGTTCGCCGCCCAGAATACCGGCATCATCGCCCAAGCCGTTGTCGAGGATCCTGACGCGGTCCTCGGTCGGCCCGATGACATGCCGCCAGGCGGCGCGGCGGATGCGGGGCAACATCACCGGGCCCATGGCTTCAATGACGCCGCCGCCGAGGATGACGGCTTGCGGGTTGAGCGTGTTGATCAGATTGGCCGCCCCAATGCCGATGTATTCACAGGCATCATGGATGACGGTGCGGACAACCTTGTCGCCGTCCCGGTAAGCCTTCGCCAGGATGCGGCTGCGGATGCGCCGCAGGTTGCCGTCGCACAACTCCTTGACGATGCTCTTGCTGCCGCTTTCGATTTCGCGCGTGATGCGCCGCACAATCGCGCTGCGGCTGGCGACCGCCTCCAGGCAGCCGCGATTGCCGCAGCCGCAACGCGGACCGTCATGGGGAATCACCGTCATGTGGCCGATCTCGCCGCCGAGCCCACCGGCCCCGCGGTATTGCTCGCCATGCAACACCAGGCCGCCGCCGATGCCGGTGCCGATGAACATGCAGACGAAATGACGGAGACCGCGTCCCGCGCCGAACTCCTGGACGGCGAGCGTGCCGGCCTCGACGTCGTTGACCACGATCACCGGGATGCGCAGCCGGCGTTGGAGCAGGCGGCCGAACGGGAGGTCTTTCCAATGCAGGTTGGGAGCCACCCGGACCAGCCCGGTACGGCTGTCCACCATGCCGGGAACGCCGACACCGAGGCCGGCAACGGCGGAGTGGGGGACAGCGGCGGCGGCGAGCGCGTCGTTGACGCACTCGGAAACCCGTTCCACCACGGCGGCGGCGCCGAGCAGTGGTTTGGTGGCTTTCTTCTCGCGGGCGAGGATGCGATGACGTTCATCGAAAACGGCCACGAGGATCTTCGTCCCGCCCAGGTCCACGCCCACGTAATGAGTCTTGCCGGCTGTGCGTTTCATCACCAGTTCTCCACGGTTGCGGTCAGCCGCGCGATGAGTTTGTCCAGCTGCTTCAAGTCGCGGCGGCGGCCCTTGGCTGGTTTGACATCGAGCTCAGCGATCCATTTCTGCATGCGCCGCCGGTCGGTGCGCCGTTGCCGGTCAGGGCTGGCATGGCCCAGGGCGCGTTGAACCAGGGCGATGTCGGCCTGGAGGGACGCCAGGTAGTTGGCGCCGACTTCGCGCACCAGCAGCCGCAATGTTTGCAGGGAAGCGGCGAGTTCGTCGGGAGATGGAGCGGGTGCGGGTTTCATGTGGTGTGGCCGAGGATGTGCTGGACCTTGGTGCGCAGTTCGTTGGCGATGGCCCGCGGGGTGCGGTTGCCGTTGATCACCTCGAAGCCGTACTCGGCCTGCATCCGCCGAAACTCGGCCTGCATCAAGCGCTGGTATTTCATGAAACTCTCGAACATGTCGCGCGACAGGCCGATGTCCATGCCGCTTTCCCAGTAGCTGAGCGTGGCGTTCTTGCGGAAGTTGCGTTCCACCAGCAGATGCGGCGTGACGCGCAGGTAGAACACGGCGTCGGGCGCCAACGCGATGGAGTAAAGCGAGCGGACCCAGTCGCGTTCGGCGCCGCGGACGATGTCGCGGGCCATCAAGGTGTAGATGTAGCGGTCGGCGAGGACGACAAAGCCGGCGCGCAAGGCCGGGATGATGTTGTTCTCCAGTTGATCAGCGAAATCGGTCGCGTAAAACAGGCTGCGCGTTGTCTCGCCCAGGACGTTGCCTTCCTGCGCCTGCGCCAGCTCGTCGGCCACCAGATTGCTGCGCTTCAGGCCGACGTTGACGGTGCCGTAGCCGAGGTTTTCGAGCCAGCTCTTGAGTTCGCCAATCTGCAGGGAACGCCCGGAGCCATCGGCGCCTTCGAGCACGATCAGTTTGCCTTTGAGTTGCTCGGTGTCGCAGCCCGGCAAGGTGGTGCCGTAAAACCGTTTGGAGCGCGGATGCGTGCTCATCGTTTCCCCCGCCAGCGAAACGCCGGCAAATCAATCTTCTGTTCCACCAGCTTGCGCACGAGCGCCTGTTGCCGTTCAATCGGCAACATGCCGTCCATGACGGTGAAGCCTTCGGTGTCACACATCTTCTTGTATTCCTTGTAAATCCGCCCCTGGAAGATGCGGAAGCTGTCGTATTCGTTGTCGGCCAGATGCAGGTCCATGCCGGCCTCGAAGTACTTCAGTTTCGGGCGTCCGCCCAGGATGCGGTCCAGCGCCACTTTCAGCGGCGTATCGAAAAAGAAGGCGATGTCGGGCACGACGGCGAAACTGTAGAGCCGCCGCACCCACTGCGGGTCGCAGCCGCGGACGATGTCGCGGGCAAACGCCGTGTACATGTAGCGGTCGGCCAGCACGATGTAACCGGCCCGCAGCAGCGGCAGCATCTGCCGCTCGAAACGGTCGGCGAAATCGGTGGCGTGAACCAGCGAAAACGTCGTCGGCGTGAGCAGTTGTTGTTTCTTGCCTTTGCGGGTGGCTTCCTTGACCAGGACCGACGAGTTCCACTCCGTGAAAAACACCTTCACGCCGCGCATTTCGAGCCAGCGTTTGAGCAGGTAAATCTGGGTGGACTTGCCGGAACCGTCGAGGCCCTCCACTGCAATCAACTTGCCGGGGTATCTCGATTGCTCCTTCATGAGTGCGCTGTCAGTCTCACTTTCTTCAGCCAGGACCGCTGCCGCGCCAGGAACTTCTCCACCTGCGCGTAACGGCGGGCCTGTTCTTTCTTGAGGGTTTTTAGCACCGGCCGAAGCCCGGTAGCCAGTGGTTTGTTCTGGTCGATGAACTCCGCCGTCGCTGCCGCCGCCACCTCGGCATCGTGGCACTTGCCCATCAACGACTGCAGTTTCGTGGCTTTGTTCACGCGCGGTTTCGCATCGAAGCGGATCAGTTCCGCGGCCAGTTCAAGCCCGTAGCGGTACTCTTTGACCGCGATGCGAAGCTTGTGAAACGTTTTGCTGGCTGGCCGGGCGGCGAACTTCTTCAGGCGTTGCCGCGCGCCCTTGCGCAACCCGTCGAGTTGCCGCGCCGCCTCCTGCTGCAACTGTTCCTTGGTCCGGTAACGGGCGTTCTGCAGCAGCCGGCGCACGCGATCATCCAGTTCGCTGACCTGTAGCAACCGCAACAGCTCACAACCCGCCGTCAGTTCCTCGGCGCGCTGTTGCTGCCAGTGGTGGAGCAGGGGCGCCACCACCTTCGCATCCGCGCCCGCCAGCTTGAGCACCTGTTGCCGGTTGACGTCGTGCACGCGGATCGCGCCCAAGGCGTCGCCAATCCGCCGCAGGTGCCGTTGAATCTGTTCCAGCTCGCGCGCGTCGAGCAGTCCCGCCCAGAACGCCAGCCCGACCCGCAGGCGGCGACCGTTGACCCGCATCTGGTGGATCACTTCGCGACCTTCGCCCTGCCCGAGCGAGGATGCCGGCCCGAACAGGCCGGCCACCATGCCGGCAAGACTCGTTTCCACGCGCCGGTACAAATCGTGGTCGGTCCGTTTCGCCTGTGGTGTCGCGCGCGCACCGCGGTGTCGGGGTTTGGCGGAGCGGGGGGAGGTTGTGTTCATGCCGCAGTTTGCTCGGAACGGTGCAACAGATTCCGCACCCGCGCAACCAGTTCCCGCATGTCAAACGGTTTGGCGAGGTAGTCATCCGCGCCGTGGCGAAAGCCTTCGAGTTTGTGTTCGGTGCTGGCCATGGCGGTGACCATGAGAATGGGGGTGTGTTTGAGCAAGGGGCTGGACTTGACCAACCGGCAGATCTCGATTCCCGACATCGTCGGCAACATCCAGTCCAGCACCACCAAGTCCGGACGCCGCTGCATCAGCGTGTTGAGCGCCTCCAAGCCATCGGCCGTAACCTCAACGGCAAACCCGTTGCGCCGCAAGTAATGGGCCATCAAACCAGCCATGTCCTGTTCGTCCTCTGCGATCTGAATGAGCCGGGGTTGCCTCATGTTCGGCGAATCAAGCGACCAACGCATCCCCAGTCAGCGCCGCGGCGGGTTCCGCCGCCGGCAACCACTGCGCCAGCGCGCTCCAACGCAGCAACTCCATGCGCCCGTCCCGGTGCTCGACCATCGCCGTGCTGCTCTCGACCCAGTCGCCGCAGTTGTAATAGCCAATGCCGCCCAGACTGGTTTGCGCGGGAGTGTGAATGTGACCGCACACGATGCCGTCGGCCCGGTGACGGCGCGCAAACTCAACCACCGCGTGCTCGTATTTGCCGATGAAATTGACCGCGCCTTTGACCCGCCGCTTGGCGTAGGCGCTCAACGACCAGGATTCGCCCCCCAACAACGAACGCAGGAAGTTGACGGGTCGATTGATCCGCAGCAGCAGCGTGTAGCCCACATCGCCCAGGTACGCCAGCCAGCGGGCATGTTGGATGACCGTGTCGAATTCATGACCGTGCAGCACCAGCAACCGCCGACCGTCGGCGGTGATGTGAAGGTCGCGCTGCTTGATGCTGACGTTGCCGTAAACGCCCAGGAAACTGGCCAGCAACTGATCGTGGTTGCCGGGAATGAAGGTCACCCGGGTGCCTTTGCGGGCCTTGCGCAGCAGCTTCTGCAACACATCATTGTGCGACTGCGGCCAGTAATGTTCGCGGCGCAACCGCCACACGTCCACGATGTCGCCCACCAGGTACAGACGCTCGCATTCGACTTCCCGCAGGAAGTCGAGCAGCCCCTGCGCGTTGCAGTGGCGCGTGCCCAGGTGCAGGTCGGAAATCCAAACAGTCCGATATTTCATTGTGCGGCAAAATGCCCCGCCCAGATGACCGGCAGG
>JBFZFE010000397.1:0-3515 GCA_041306525.1 Verrucomicrobiota bacterium
GTGGGCGCCATGGTGGAGACCACCGCCCCGGAGCTGCATGCCGACCCTTCCCAGGGATCGCACTTTTTCCACAACATCACCACCCTGGACATCGCCTACTGCACGGTGGCCCCCGAGAAGGGCGACCGGCTGGACTGGGCCTGGATAGGCTCCCTTCCGCGGGAGGCGGAAACCCGCCACGTCGCACACGTGCACCTGGGCGAACCCTTCGTGATCAAGTCGGACGGACGGAGTTCGAGATGTGTGATGTATGTCAAATGAGGTTGGCCTTGGACCCGTTGGCCCGTTAGCCCGTTATCGCTTCCGTACGCATTCAACCTGGATTTCGGATATGCTGACGTTAGCTTGGATTGGGTAGCTATGAGGGTAAAAGGAAAAACTGAAAAGACCAGCGGGCTTACGGGTCCACGGGCCAACGCCGACAACTGGCTCACCGCCCTCGTCGCCGACGCCGACGGCCGGATCTTCGATCTGCCCGGATACGCCGCCGTGGGCATGGCGGGGGAGTACCTGGCACCGCTGGCCCGGGAGCAGACCATCGGCATGCCGTTCGGCAGCGAGCTGATGTACCTGCCGGACCGCGTACCGGTGCTGTTGAACCTCGCCTCGGGGGATCTGGAGGAAGTGCCCGAGAACCCGCATGCTCCCGGCGCGGCCGTCTATCCCGTGGCGGTGTTCAACTCGCCGGGGCACGTGATCACCTGCGTCAGCGCCTACCGGGAGCGCCCGCGCGCGCGGTCCCTGCCCCTTTTCTCCTACGGCGCCGTGGGCTGGCAGCGGGGGAAGTTTCTTTCCGCCGCGATCCGCGTGGACGCCGAGCCGCGGCAGGACCTGCGGCGCATGCCGCGGGACAAGGTCCGGGCCGGTGCCGAGGAATTGCGCCGGCGCATGCCGGACAACCGCCTGCGCAGGCACCTGGAAACCTGCGCCCTCACCTCCGGCTGCCCGGCCGGCAAGAACTTCTTCCTGGGCCGCTACGAAGCCCCCCTGCCGACGGCCGTCACCTGCAACGCCCGCTGCCTCGGCTGCCTGTCCCTGCAGGCGGACAGCGGGATCAGCTGCACCCAGGAGCGCATCGCCTTCACTCCCACCGCCGCGGAGATCGCGGAGGTGGCCCTGTTTCACATCGATCGAGTCAAAAAAGCCGTGGTGAGCTTCGGTCAAGGCTGCGAAGGCGAACCTTTGTCCGCAGCCCGCGTCATCGAGCCCGCCATCCGCCTCATCCGCGCCGAGACCGCGGCCGGCACGATCAACCTCAACACTAACGCCAGCCTGCCGGACGCCGTCGGCCGGCTGTGCGACGCGGGGCTCGACAGCATGCGCGTCAGCCTGAACAGCGTGCGGCCGGAGTGCTATGCGGCCTATTTCCGTCCCAAGGGGTACGGGTTCGCGGACGTGCTGCGCAGCATCGACACCGCACTCGCAAAGGGCAAATTCGTCGCGATCAACTACCTGAACAGCCCGGGGTTCACGGACACGCCCGAGGAGGCCGCGGCCTTCCTCGCCTTCCTGGAGGACCACCCCGTCCACATGATCCAGTGGCGCAACCTCAACTACGACCCCATCCGCTACTGGCAGGCCATGGACGCCGCCGCTCCCCTCGGCCCACCCATGGGCATGCAGACCCTCATCCAGGGCATCCGCGACAGCTGCCCGGAGCTCAAATTCGGCTACTTCAACCCGCCGAAAGAAAAATATGGTAAGTGATCAGGTTCACGGTTGCCAGGTTCACGGTTCAAGGTTAAAAAAAGAAAGGCAGTTGTGTTATGAACAATCCAGACTCAAACGCGCAGCCATTCGTGGGGTTGCCAACTGTCTCGACAAGCGCAAATTTCGTATGGAGGACCCACTCGTTGATGGACTCGTAATAAGTCTAAAAATGTTTTTTCTGTCATTCCGGCGAAAGCCGGAATCCAGCAGGGCCGCCGGCCTTCGGCCGGTTTGAACGAGAATGAAACTTTAGCTTGTACTGACTGCCGAGTTCTTATTAAAGAGCAGACTGGAAACGGCAGCAGTCAAGGTCCCTTTTACACTGGAGCATATTGCCCCTAATCCAGCATGGCCCCGGGCTGCTTTTGAACACTGATGAGGCGCTATGCACTCTCCCATAAGAGAATTTTATACAAGCCATCCCGGGCTGTCGTTTCTGCACTTCAGCAAAGGAGACGGATAACGATGCCCAAGAAGAACGTTACAAGAAAAAGCCGCAAGCGGCAATCCCACTTGTTGAAAACCGTTCAACCCGATGCGGCCGGAATCGATCTGGGCTCACGCGAGCACTGGGTTGCCGCTCCACCGCTACCGGACGGCTCCCCGAGTGTAGAGCGTTTTGGCACCACCACTCCTGAGCTGTTGCGTCTTTGCCAGTGGCTTAAGCAGCAGCACGTCACGACCGTGGCCATGGAGAGTACCGGTGTGTACTGGATCCCCTTATTTGAGATCCTGGACAGTCATGGATTTGAAGTCCATTTGGTCAATGCCCGTCAGATTAGCCATGTGCCCGGCCGCAAGACCGATATGCTCGATTGCCAATGGCTTCAACTGCTACACGCCTGCGGGCTGCTACGCGGTTCATTTCGCCCTGGCGATGAGATCTGCCGGCTGCGTGCCCTCATTCGTGAACGCAATGGCATTGTGGAGCAACGTTCGGATTGGGTGCGGCGCATGCAAAAAAGCCTCGATCAGATGAATGTGTGTGTGCACCATGCCGTCTCGGACATTACCGGTGTTACCGGCATGGCCATTCTCCGCGCCATTGTTGATGGTGAACGGGATCCCCGAGTGCTGGCGCGTTTGCGGGATCGCCGTTGCCTAAAATCCGAAGAGCAGATCGTTGCGGAGCTGACGGGTAATTGGCGCCCGGAGCATCTTTTCAACCTCGGGCAAGCCTTTAAGATTTACGATCAGCTCAATGGTGTGATTTCAGACTACGACACTGAAATCCTTCGGTGCATCGATTCTCTGCAATCTGCTGTCTGCGAGGATTCATCGGCACCCCCACCGGCATCTAAGGCCAAGGCAAGTAAAATCTCCCAGCGAGGCCAGGAGCCCTTGCGTCAGGCCCTCTATCGCATGTCGGGCTTTGATCTAACCACCATCGACGGCATTGGAGTGGATACCGCTGCGGTTGTCCTCAGCGAGCTCGGCTCTGATTTGTCCACATTTGCCGATGAAGGCCGCTTCGTTTCATACCTGCGCCTGGCGCCAAACATGTCTATCAGTGCCGGCAAGAAAGTCCCGGGCAAATTCAAGGCGGTCAGCTCCACACGGGTTTGCAATGCACTGCGCATGGCTGCCACGACGCTGCGCACCTCCAAGACCGCCCTTGGCGCCTACTATCGCCGTATTGCCTGGCGCAAGGGCGCCTCGGTTGCCGTTTTTGCTACAGCCCGCAAACTGGCTCAACTCGTCTACCGGTTGATCCACTACGGGCAATCTTATGTCGATGTGGGTGCCAAGGCCTACGAGGCGCGTTGCGCCCAGCGTCGTTTAAACTCATATGCAAGAGCACTTAA
>JBFZFE010000398.1:0-5482 GCA_041306525.1 Verrucomicrobiota bacterium
CTCGGGCCGTCGTTGCTGGGGAAGTTGATGCCCGGCACGTTCCAGTACCTGTTTCATTCCACCGATGGCACGGCCCTGATGATCCTGAGCCAGATCGGGCTGATTCTATTGATGTTTCAGATCGGGCTGGAGTTTGATTTCCACCATCTCAGCCGGCCCGAGAACAAACGCACCGTGGTCGCGGTGTCGTGGGTCGGCATTGCCTTGCCGTTCGTGCTCGGGTTGGGACTGGGATACGTCGCGCGGCCGGTGTTGGCGCCGGACATTCACAGCATCGGTTTCTACCTGTTCATGGCCGTGGCGCTGTCGATCACCGCGATCCCGATCCTGGGGCGGATCATGATCGACTACGACCTGAACCGGACGCGGCTGGGGGCGATCACGATCACGGCGGCGGCGTTTGACGATGTGACCGGGTGGGTGTTGCTCGCGGTGGTCAGCGCGTTGACCGCGGCGAAGTTCAGCGGGACGGCGTTCGCGCAGCAGATTGCGCTGCTGTTGGTCTATGTGGCTGTGTCCTGGTGGGTTGTTCGTCCGCTGCTGCTGAAGATAATCGATCGGTTTCAGGCGCGCGGCGATGGTCTGTCCCACGGTTTGATGGCGCTGATCTTGGCGCTGATCTTTGTCTCGGGGCTGATCACGTACAAGTTGGGGGTGTTCGCGATTTTCGGCGGGTTCGTGCTGGGCGTGTTGTTGCACGATCATGCGAAGTTCGTCGCCGCCTGGCGGGAGCGGGTGGTGCCCGTGGTGACCGTGTTTTTCCTACCGATTTTCTTCACCTTTACCGGTCTGCGCACGAATGTCGGTTCGCTGGACTCACCGGCGTTGTGGTTCTGGTGCGCGATGGTGATCGTGGCGGCGACGGCCGGCAAGTTCATCGGTTGCACCGGGGCGGCGCGGGTTTGCGGGCTGCCGTGGGCCGACTCGGTTTGCATCGGCATCATGATGAACACGCGGGCGCTGATGGAGTTGGTGGTGGTGAACGTGGGTTTTGAGATGGGCGTGATTCCGCAATCCGTGTTCACCATGCTGGTATTGATGGCGATCTTCAGCACGGTGGTCACCGCCCCGACGTTGCGCTATTACCTCAAGCGCATGGGCCACATCATTCCGCACCGGCACGACTGAGACCGTTACCGGCCATTGTTCAACGCCGTCCGGCAGGCATTGGCCACTTTTTCCAGGTTCGCCAGGAAGCGTTCCCGTTGACTCGCGGGCAACTCGGCAAGCACCTCGGTCTGCAGCGTGCGCGCAATCGCGGCGGCCGCCGTGAATTTCTCCTGGCCGGCCGTTTCGACGCGGACACGACGTGCCCGGCGGTCGGTCTCATGCCGGTGACGTTTGATCAGGCGTTCGCGTTCCATGCGTTTGAGCAGGGCGGCGACCGTGTTGGCGTCGCTGGCCATCAGGTTTGTGATTTCCTGCTGGGTCAAGCCGCACGCATCACTCTCGTCGAGCCAGCGCAGAACGGTGAACTGATCGGGAGTCAGGCCGAGGGGCGCGAGACGTTGGCGGAACACCTGGTTCAGGCTGTACCACGCGCGGCGCAGCAGGGGAGGCAGACGGCGGCGGGAATTCATACGTACAGGTAAGATTTCCACTTGCATCTTTCAAAAGCTGGTGAATGTTGCGGCACGAGTTCGCGGGGAACATACCGAATGACCGGCAGACTAGCAATTGACCAGACCAGTTGGACGGGAGAACTTTTCCGAAGTCGCGGGGTTCGGAAAAACGTCGCCGCCGCCGGTACCGAGCTCAAATAAAAAAGGCATCCAGATGAAACGGAAACTTCTTTGGTCCTTATTCGGACATTTATTCTCTGCTTTGATCCTGTCCCAGTTGGCCGCGGCGGCGCCGGCGCAAGGCTGGCTGCATTGGCGCGGGCCCCAGCAGAATGGCACCTCGCTGGAAACGGGGTTGCCGGCCAAGTGGGTGATTGGCGGCGAGAATCATCTTTGGTCGGTTGACATGGCCGGGCGGGGCACGCCCGTCATCGCGGGGGACCGGCTCTATGTGCTCCATTACGAAGGCGAAGGCCCGGACCTGCAGGAGGTGCTCTCCTGCCGCAAGGCCGCGACGGGTGAGAAGATCTGGGAGTATCGGTGGAGCGATTATCTCAGCGACATCATTTACGACCGCTACACCATTGGCGCGCCGACCGTGGATCCGGAGACCGGCAACGTGTACGCGATGGGCTCAGCTGGTCAGTTCTTGGCGTTCAGTGCCGACGGCAAATTGCTGTGGCAGCACGCGATGCTGGAGCAGTTCGGCCGGTTGGCATTGCCCAACGGACGCACGGGCGCGCCGATCGTGGACGGCGACATTGTGATTGTGCACGGTATTACCGGCAACTGGGGCCGCGAAGGCCCGGCTTCGAACCGGTTTTACGCTTTCGACAAACACACGGGCGAACTGGTCTGGCGCAGCACGCCCGGCAAGATTCCGCCGAAGGACGGTGTGTTTGGCACGCCGGTGCTGGCTTGGCAGAACGGGAAGCGCGTTTTCTATTGCGGCACGGGCGACGGTTCGGTGATTTGCGCCAACGCGCGCACGGGCGAGCCGCTCTGGCGGTTCGATCTGTCGGCCGTGGCGGTGAACTCATCGGTCATGCTGTGGAAGGACCGCATCATCGCGGGGCATGCCGAGGAGAACCTTGATTCCTCGGAGTCGGGCCGCATTGTGGCGTTGAAGCTCGGGGCCGAGCCGGCCAAGGCGGGCAGCGATGAGCCGGCGATCTTGGACAAGAGCGCTGAGATCTGGCGCAGCCGGGAGAACGCGCACACTTCCTCGGGCACGATCGTCGGAGACCAGTTGTATCAAGTGAACCGGGTTGGCGAACTGTGCAGCCTGGACCTGAACACGGGAGCGACGCTCTGGACGAAGAAGCTCGGGACCGAGCAGTTGCACGCCTCCATCGCGTATGCCGACGGCAAGCTTTACGTGCCGCTGAAGGATAACGGCCTGTACATCATCAAACCCGGTCGGGAGGGCGGTGAAATCCTGAGTCACACGCCGCTCGAAGGCGAAGCGTTGGGCGCCCCGGCCATTTGGAACGGCAAGATTTACCTGCTGACAACCAAGAAACTCTACTGCTTCGGCAAGGCCGGCGACTCCAGTCATCTGCCGCCGGCGGTTGTCGCCGAGAAAGCGCCGATGCCGGGTCCGATCACGAAGGTTTTGGTGCGGCCCGAGGAAGTGTTGATGCGGCCCGGCGGCAAGGCCACGTTCCGGTTTTTCGGCGTTGATGCGAAGGGGTTGATGGTGAAGGAACTGACCGGCGAGAAGGCGACTTGGAAGAAGTACATCCCGCCGACGGCCCGTGTTCGCGCCGAGATGGATGCGACGGTGAACGAGAAAGGCGAGATGGTCGTTCCCGAGGACGCCAAGTTGTCCGCGGGCGCGTGGGAAGTCACGATTGGCGAATGGAAGGGCTACATGCGCGGCCGGGTGGTTTGCGGGTTGCCCTACAACGAGAATTTCGAGGCGTTCACGCCGACCGAACAGCAATTCCTCGACGACAATCCCAACACCCGCGCGTTTGCCTGGCCGCCGTTGCCGTGGATTGGCGCGCGATTCCGCTGGGAAGTGAAGGAACTCGAAGGCAACAAGGTGTTCGCCAAGACACTTGACCGGCTGCTGTTCCAGCGCGCGTTCACATTGATCGGCGACCCGAAGGCGAGCAATTACACCGTGGAAGCCGACGTGATGAGCGATGGCAACCGCCGGATGATGTCCAATGTCGGCCTGATCAATCAGCGTTATGTGGTCAACCTCGTCGGCAACTGGCAGCAGATGGAAGTGTTCTCGAACCAGGAACGCATTCGCGTCACCGCGCCGTTTCAGTGGCAGTCGAAGACGTGGTATCGGTTGAAGACGCGCGTCGATGTCGCCGCCGATGGTTCCGGTGTCGTGCGCGCCAAGGCTTGGAAGAAGGACGAGCCGGAACCGGCCGCCTGGACCATCGAGGTCCCGCACAAGAACGCCCACAAGGAAGGATCGCCCGGTATCTACGGGTTCTCGCCGCAGAACCAGTTCCCGGTCTACGTCGACAACATCAGCGTCACCCCCAACAAGTGAAGGTGCCTACCATGAACATCAAACTTCTCTTCTCCGTGTTGACTGTCTCCACGGTCGCCATCACCGCCGTTCGCGCGGGCGAGGATGACTGGACCATGTGGGGCCGCGACCCCGGCCGCAACATGATCTCGCTGGCCAAGAACATTGCCGATTACTTCGTGCCCGGCAAACCCAAGGCCGGGTCCGAGGAGATCGACTTGGCGACGACCAAGAATGTGAAATGGGTGGCGAAGCTTGGCTCGCAGACCTATGGCAACCCGACCATCGCTGGTGGCAAGGTGTTCGTGGGCACCAACAACGAATCGCCACGCGACCCCAAATACAAGGGCGACCACAGCATCCTCTACTGCTTCGATGAGGCGACCGGCAAGTATCTCTGGCAACTGGCTGTGCCGAAACTCGGTGCCGGCCGCGTCAATGACTGGGAGTTCCTCGGCCTGTGCTCCTCGCCCCTGGTCGATGGCGACCGGGTCTACATCATCACCAGCCGCTGTGAAGTGCTCTGCCTGGACATCAACGGCATGGCCAACGGCAATGATGGCCCGTTCAAGGACGAGGCGCAGTACACCGCGGGGACCGGCAAGCCGCCGATTCCGCAGGGACCGCAGGATGCCGACATCATCTGGAGATTTGACATGCGCGAGGAATGCGGCGTGTTCCCGCACAATGCCTCCAGCGCCTCGGCGCTGATGATCGATGACAAACTCTACGTCGTGACCTCCAACGGCCAGGACTGGACCCACACCTTCGTGCCCTCGCCGCAGGCGCCAACCTTGGTCGTGCTCGACAAGAAGACCGGCAAACTCCTCGGCGAAGACGACTCCGGCATTGGCTTCCGGCTCATGCACTGCAACTGGTCCTCGGCCACTTACGGCAATGTCAAAGGCGAAGGCCAGGTCTATCTGGGCGCCGGTGACGGCTGGCTCTATGCCTACGACCCCGAGCCGGTCAAGAGCGCGGCGGATGAATTTGCGAAACTGCGTGAGATCTGGAAATTCGACTGCAATCCCCCCGAGTACAAGACCGGCAAGGACGGCAAGCCCATCAAATATCCCGCCGCCGAAGGCCCCAGCGAAATCATCGCGACGCCGGTCTTCCACAAGAACCGCATCTATGTGGCCACGGGCCAGGACCCTGAGCACGGCGAAGGCGTTGGCATCCTGACCTGTATTGATGCCACCAAGAAGGGCGACATCACCAAGGGCGGCGCGATCTGGACCTACAAGAACATCCAGCGCAGCATCTCGACCGTGTCGATCATGGATGACCTGCTCTACGTCGCCGATTACTCGGGACGGTTGTTCTGCCTCGACGCTGAAACGGGCCGTGAATACTGGATGCACGAGACCAAGGCGCACATCTGGGGCTCGACCTTTGTCGTGGATGGCAAGGTGTTTCTCGGCAC
>JBFZFE010000399.1:0-3074 GCA_041306525.1 Verrucomicrobiota bacterium
AGCCGCAGGGCCAGCAGCGGACGGCCGCCGCCATGGGCATACAGGACGTCGTCGGCGGCCACCCAGGAATTGTAGGGGGCGAAGCCGGGCTTGCCGTCATCGCCATCCTCTTCGTCCTTGGTCTCTCCGGCCACACTGACTGCGCTCCTGGGCTGGATGATGCCCAGGAATTTCCCGTCCGCGACACGGGCCGCCATGCCATGGCCGGTCACCACCACCGTGGTGCGCCCGGTCTGGCCCTGGACCGGCAGGCGCATGATCACCGGGGTGCCGCCCGGCCCCATGTGGCCCTCATAGTTGATCGGCGCCTTGCCGTCGAAAGGGTTGAAACTCGCCGATTTTCTCTCCGACGCCGGCGCTCTGGTCCTCCAGGCGATCCGCCCGCTCCTGGCCTCCAGGCCATACAGCACGCCTTCATCGCGGTGGAAATAGACCAACATGCCGTCGGTCAACACCGGCGACTGCATGAGCGTATGGCAGTAGGGCGTTGCGGCCGGATAGCCCTTGCATGGTTTTCCTTCCAGGTCCGTCACCCACAGGCGGTTGCCATCGAAATCATAGCAGGCTGTCGCATCCAGTGCGGTGACCGCGTAGACCCGCTGGCCGTCGGAGACCACCGAACCCATGGTGCTGCCGAAGTAGGGACCCTCCGAGGACCAACCGGGATGCCAGTAATAACGTTCCCGCCCGCAGCGCTCCTGCACCGCTGTGTATTCCTTGTTTCGCGCCGGGTCTGAACGCGCAGGTATGGTCCAGTAATACCGGCCGCGGACACCGGCGGTGATGTCCACGCCCCAACTGCCGCGCCAGGCGGCCCAGTCGAAGCCGTCCTTGCGTGCCTCCTCCAGGATGGCCAGACGTTCCGGCGGCAGATTCAGGTCGGTATTGCGGGGCTGTGTGAGCACCTTGAAATTCCTGCCGTCATAGAAGATACGGTTCCACCACGTCATGGACCGACGCCACAACTCCAGGTGTTTGGCCCGCCATTTCTTCCCCTCGGCGGCCTTGTCTGCCGGCCAGGCGTCCATGTGATCCACCGGTTTCTGCCAGAGGATCTTGCCCGTCTCGGCATCCAGGCAGACCAGTTCCGGGCAGTCGGACTTCCATCCTTCGTTGGTCAACAGAAAGACCCTCTTGCCCACCACAACCGGGGAGTTGTGGCCGTAGTGCGGCAGCAAGGTGCGCCAGACGATGTTCTTGCGGCTACCCACCTTCGCGCCGGCCGGCAACGCCGCGCCTTTTCCCAAGACGGCCGGGTCGTAGTCCTCCGGGATATCCCAGAACTCGGTCACCAGATCCCGGGCCGGGAAGACCCCGCTGCCGTTGATCCCGCGCCAACTGTACGGCGGTTGCCCGTTGCCGCCGGCCGGGGCATCGGCCGACCATCCGGCCTTGGCGGTGAACAGCAGAGACGACGCGAGTGCCGTCCGAAGCGTTGCGGTAAGGGTATAACCTCGGTTCATGGTTTCACGACTCCTTCCAACCATCCGGCGAGGTCCGCTGCCGGAACTCCGCCACGGACCCGACCGTTCACTTCTTACCCACACAGTACAGGTTGTCATTGGAGCGCAGGAAGAGGCCATCGCCGTCGGCCGCCAGCTCCGCGTTGCACTCCTGGCCGCCCCAGCCGCCGCCGCCCCAGCCCCAGGCATCAGTCCCAGCGACGGCGATGCACTGGCGCCGCTTCGCCTCGTTGGCCGCGTCGGCCTCCAGAAAACCGCCGCCCACCTGCCGGAAGGTCGCGGCGTCGTAGTAGCGCACTTCGCAGCCCGACCGGCGCGTGTTCCCCTTGGCGACGGGCTTCGCCTTGGACGTGAAGCGCCGCAGGCTGATCACCATCCCATCGGCCAGGATCGGACCCGGGTCGCTGACGCCCACGTCCGGGATTTCAGCGAGCACCTTGCCCGTGGCCGCGTCGAAAACCTTGCCCTGGTCGGCGGCGATGACGCGGTCACCGTCCAGGATGAGGTGCTGGTAACTGCGCGTCTTCTCTTTCGTGCCCTGCGCGGTCCAGGCCGGCTCGCTTGCCAGACGCGTGTCGCTCAACCCAAGCCGGAACGCGAAGACGCCGGGCGCGGACGAGCCATACTGGCCGTGGTTGACGAGGAGTTGATCGCCGCGGCCCACGGAGCAGCCGTAGTTGCCGAAGTGCGCGATCTTGGCCACGTCATGTTGCGGATGCCGCAGCCGCCCGAGCACCGCGCCGTCGGCCAGGCGCAGCACATAGCCGCTGGTCAGGTACATCGCCGGCGTGCCGTTCAGGTCCAGGACCACGGGCGTGGAGCCCGCCGCGTAGTTATTCCGCGTCGGGTCCTGGGGGACGTGCCGCCAGCGCTCCGTGCCGGTCCGCGCGTCGTACGCGACGGCCTCATCCGTGCCGCGCTGCGCGAACGCCACCAGCAGACCGCCGGCCAGCACGGGCGACGCGGTCAGCAGGTTGACGGCGTGCTGGAAGCGCCTGCGGAGAAAGCGCGCGTCGGCCAGCCAGAGCCGCTTGCCTTGCAGGTCAAAGCAAGCAACGGCGCTGAGGGCCGTGTGAACATAGACCCGCTCGCCATCGCACACCGCCGAGGGCATCGTCTGGCCGGTGTAGAAGGCCGCGCGGTGGTGAAAGCCCGGGTGGTCGAACCAGCCTTGGTCCGAGAGCCTCCGCAGGTTCGCTTCGCGCGGGTGAGTCTTGCTGTAGCGAAACCCCTCTTGGGTCGCCTCAAGCCCGTCCTTGAGCGCGGCGGCAATCACGGCCGCCTTGGCCGCGTCGTCCTTGGCTTGGGTGAATTCCCATGTGGCCTCGCGCAGACGCCGCCAGTAGCGGAACTCGTCGGCGCGCAAGCGCTTGGCCTCCGTGCGCTGTTCGTCGGTCCACTGCGGTGCGTCCAGGTTGTCCACCTCGACCTGCCAGCGCACGGTGCCCGTGGCGGCCTCCACCGCCAGCAGCAGCGGCGCGTCGTGCGTCCAACCGGGGTCGCACAGGACGAACACCAGTCCGGCGGCGATCACCGGCGTGTTCATACCGAAGTTGGGCAGCGGCGTCTTCCAACGGATATTGGTCTGTTCGTCGAAGTTGCGCACCAGGC
>JBFZFE010000400.1:0-3054 GCA_041306525.1 Verrucomicrobiota bacterium
GTGCAACTAAGAGCTGCGCCTAGAAGCGATGGCCGAAGCCGATGTAGCCGTAATAGGCGTCGCCGTCTTCGTCACCATAGACATACATCTCATCGCTCTCGAACTTGTCGTAGGTGAGCGAGGCGGTCATGTAGCAGGCCGGCGTAAAGTTGTAGGTGCCGCCCACGGTGACCTGGAACTGCTCGTAGGACAGGTCGGAGTACTCGTCGACCTTGTTGTTCATCTCCCAAGTGTCGTAGTTGACGGAGGCATATGGGCCTGGTGCCTCAATGCCGGTTTCCGCCAGGGGAACAGCAAGGTTGTTTTCCGGATACATCCGGGCTCTTTCGGTAAATTTCCAATCCCAGCTTTCCTTGGCATTATTGTAGGTGAAACCGGCGTTCAGCTTCAGCTTCTCCGTGGCCTGGTAATCCAGATTCAGAGCGACGGTATGGACATCAGATTCGTATTCGGCAGTGTTACAGATCGAGCCAAACTGGCCCGACGCGACGTCGTTCGCTCAGCCATGGTACCAGCCGACACAGGCCCGGTTCTCCGTATCCTGCTTGTTGAAGTTGTAGGCCATGGTCAGGTTGATTTTGCCGTTCGGCGCATACCAGAGGCTGGCGCCCGGGACGTAGGTGGTTTGCTCATACTCGACGTTATCGTTCTCTTCGTAGCGCACCCGGGCATAAACAGTGGCCGCCAGGTTGGGGTTGGCACTCCAGGTTCCGGAGATCTTCCCTTCGTGGACCTCGTCTGGCATGTTGGTCGATTCCAATTGCCGATTGGGGTAGACATCATTCCAATACCAGACTCTCGGGTTGTCGGGAGTCGGGGCGAAGCTTGTCGTGTTGTAGTACCACAAACCCGAACCAAGAGGATCAGGGAAGGCTATAGGATCACCTTGAGCAATGCCGACGTGGGCCCCGGCCATCGGCTCGTCGATGTCCTGGTACATGTAGCTGACATTGCCGGAAAACGCCTTGTTGATGCGCGACTTGAGAGCCACTTTCACGGTGTGAGTCTCGGTCTCGCCCAGTTCCTCCTCGTCGCGCTCGACTTCCTCGTACTCATAGCCGAGGCGCAGCGTGGTCCCCTTGGCAAGCCGGTAGACCGCATCGAAACCGAGCTCCTTCACCTCGCGGCCTTCGGCAGAGTGCCGCTCGTCGGTGGTAGTGAAAGGGAGTACGTTGGTGTTTGGCACTCGCCCGCCATCGATGACTCTTTCCCGCGCCGGGAAGTAGATTGAATTGCTGTCGACATCGATTTCATAGGTATTGGCGCGTAATGCCAGGCGCAGGTTTTTGCCGAGCCTGGTGGACAGTTTGCCGCTGTAAGATTCGAGATCGCTGCTCAACGTGTCACCGTCCAGCAGCTGGTATTCCGTCTGGGTCTGGTCCTTGGTGCTTTCGATGTCGGCCCTGACGTAGCTGCCGACGATGGTGGTGTCGTTGGAGAGGTCAAGCCGCGCCTTCAGGGTGTGGCTGTCCTTGTCCGAATCGGGAGTACGGGCGAAGGCAAAATCACCATTGCTCCCCGCATAGCCAGCTTCGTACAGCTGGTTATAGGCGAGCGCATTCTGGGGATCTTCGTAATAACGAACCGGAGCGGCGCCACTTTCGGTGAAGGTTCGGGTCAGGTATTCGTAGGCGACCGTCAGCAGGCCAAACTTGCCGGTCGCTCCCAGGGTTACATCTTCAGTGCGCTCATCAATGGTTTTGCCGTGCGCAGTCACGTGACAGCTGTCGCACTTGGTCAGACCGATCGCCTGTTCCATCCCTTCGCGGGTCTCGACCCGCACCCCGGCATGGAAGGTCACGTTCGGCAGTTCCGGGACGGTCAGGTCGGCCTTGCCCTCCCACTCCCGCCGGGTGACGATGTAGTTGTTGTTCAGCTCCTGGTTATATTTTTGAAGCGGGTTGTAATTGATAGGGACCGTGCCCCCGCCGACGCCGACATTTACGATGTCGTGGCCTGCAGCCTGCAGGTCCGCGAAGGTCTTGTCCGTGATCACGTTCGGTTGCGATCCGAGCACATCGTCACGCCCGGTCGCGCCCATCTGGCCGAGAGTTTCGTGGTCTTTCCAGTGTTCCATCACCTGGTAGTCGAAGTTGAGCCGGATGACGCGCTCAAAATCCACGCCCAGGTCGAACTTCTGGTCACGCGGACCCATGATGTCGGCAAAAAGGGAAAACGCCGATTTCTCTCCAAACGACGATTCGAGCGACAGCTTCGGTGCGAAGCTGAAGCCGTCTTCGGACCTGGAATTCACATACTCGTTGACGCGTGCAGGGTTGTCCTTGGTGTCCACACCTGAAACACCGATCTCCACATGGCCGCTGACCGACTTGTCTTCAGCGACGGCGGCGGTGGCGATCGTCATTAAGGTCAGGACGGACAACACGGCAAGCAGCCATCCATGGCGTTGCTTCATGTTCATCCTCCTTAAGTTAACGGGTCAGACCGCGACCGCTGAGCGGTTGCGACGGGTAATCGCTGCCGTGGACCACCTTGTGGCAGGTCGTGCACTTGGTACCGAAGGAGGTCTGGAAGCCTTCCTTGCCGTGCACATTGACGATATTGGCAAGATCCTTCTGTGCTTGCGGAGTTGGTATTTGGCCAACGGCAAGAGTGTCGGCCGGTACCGCATAGTTCGACTCGCGCAGAATGTGGAAGTGCCCCTCATGGCACTGCAGGCAGAGGAACGGCTCGTTCTGCACCAGCAGGTTGTTGGCCACACTGCCGTGCGGGTCGTGGCAGATGGTGCAGTCGTCCTCGACCGGCGCGTGACCGAAGACGAACGGGCCCTGGTAGCGGGCGTGGCAGCCGAGGCACAGGTCGTTGGTGCGCTCGTCGGTGTTCAGTTCGCCGTGCGGGTTGTGGCAGGAGGAGCAGCCCATCTTCCCTTCCTTGATCGGATGGTGGGAGGGGAAGCTGGCCTTGTCCATCTGCTCCTGGTGGCAGGAGTAGCAGAGCTCCGTCTCCTGCTGCTTGAGGGCGTACTTGCCGCCGCCGTGGATGGTGTGACAGTCGCCGCAGGCGATGTCGCTGAGGGCGTGCAGGCTGTGGGTC
>JBFZFE010000401.1:0-2510 GCA_041306525.1 Verrucomicrobiota bacterium
GACGCGATCGCCGAATTCATCGGCGGCCCATTGCAGAATGTCGCGTGCTTCCCGGCCTTCAAACTGACCGGCCAGGTCGCGAATCTGTTCGGGGGAGAACTTCAACCGGCACCTTTAGCGCGAACCGCCCGCAATGGCCGGTATGATGGCGATCTCGTCGCCGTCCTTGACCGCCGTCGCGCGGCCTTGGGCGAAACGGATGTCCTCGTCGTTGAGATAAACGTTCACGAAGCGGCGTAACTCGCCTTTGTCGTCGCAGAGCCGCTCCTTGAAGCCCGGGAACTGGCGCTCCAAGTCCTCAATCACCGCGCCGATGGTCAAGCCGGTGGTCTGGACGGTGTCTTTGTTCTGGGTCAGGCGACGCAGCGGAGTGGGGATACGCACATTGGTTGGCATGTGGGGGTTCCTTTCGATCAGATGTGGTACATCAGGACCTGGTTGCGGGCTTCCGCGCAAATTTGCTCAAACGTCACGCTGTCGGCGGCATTCTCGGCGGCGTACTTCAGCTTGCGCCAAGCTCGTTTGATCTCCTCGGGGCAGGCGGGATCAGTCAGGTGCGGCAGGTCAAGGACTTCGCCATCGACGGCGCGCAGCACGTCGCCAAGGGTGATTTTGGGTGGCGGCTTGGCGAGGTTGTAGCCGCCGGTTTTTCCCCGGTGACTCTGGATGAGACCGCTGCGTTTGAGTTCCAGCAGGATCTGGACGAGATAGTTGGCCGGTATGGACCGTTGCCGGGCGATTTCATCGATCGGCAATGGCTGTGGATTGGGGAAGTGAAGCGCGAGTGCTTCGACGGCTCGACAGGCGTAATCGCTCTTGATGCTTGCTTTCATTAGTAACTTGCCAATGTTGCTACACATTAACACGTCTACCGGCTTCGTCAACAGGATTTCTGCTTTCAACGGAAAGTGCCTTTCCAACGCGGTTTAGGTGGAAAAAAGCGTTGCGCTAAATGGCGTTTTTCGGCATATTCGCGCGTGTTCTCCCAAGGAGGGAAACAGAGAGGTTGTGTCTGTGAAGAAAGCTCAGGACGAAGTGGATTCTACTGCCGTTGCCGGCGTGGCAGAACAGGAATATAACGCCGATAAAATTCAGAAATTGGAGGGCGTCGAAGCCGTCCGCAAGCGCCCCGCCATGTACATTGGCGACACGGGCGAACGCGGCTTGCATCATCTCGTTTACGAGGTGGTGGACAACTCGATTGACGAAGCCCTGGCCGGATTTTGTTCCCATATCGAAGTCATCATTCACGTCGATAACTCGATCACCGTGATTGACGACGGCCGCGGCATTCCCGTGGACATGCACAAGACGGAGAAGAAACCGGCCGTCGAAGTCGTGCTCACGATCCTGCACGCGGGTGGCAAGTTCGACAAAAAGAGCTACACCGTCTCCGGTGGTCTCCATGGCGTCGGCGTGACCTGCGTCAATGCCTTGAGTGAATGGCTCGATGTCGAGGTCAAACGCGACGGCAAAGTCCATCACATGCGGTTCAAGCGGGGCATCACCGCCTCGAAACTCGAAGTGATCGGCAAAGCCAAGGGGACCGGCACCAAGATCACGTTCCGGGCTGATACCGAGATTTTTCCGGTCGTTGAATACAAGTACGACATCTTGGCCAACCGGCTACGCGAGCTGGCGTTTCTCAACCGCGGCATCGAGATCACGCTCAAGGACGAACGCACGAGCAAGCAGGAGCTTTTCCGATTCAACGGCGGCATCGAAGAGTTCATCAAGCACATCAACAAAGCCAAGGAGCCGATTCACCCCAAGGTGATCTACGTCGAGAAACAGAAGGACGGCATCACCGCCGAAGTTGCGCTCCAGTACAACGAAGGCTTCAACGAATCGCTCTACAGCTACGCCAACAACATCAACACCATCGAAGGCGGCACGCACCTGAGCGGGTTCCGCTCGGCGTTGACCCGTGTCATCAACCAGTACGCCAAGAGCAACGGTTTGCTCAAAGAGAAGGACCCGACGCTCGGCGGCGACGATCTTCGTGAAGGTCTGACTGCCGTGGTCAGCGTCAAGGTCCCGAACCCGCAATTTGAAGGCCAGACCAAAACCAAGCTCGGCAACGGCGAAGTCGAAGGCATCGTCTCCTCGATTGTGTACGACGGCCTGATGACGTTCCTGGAGCAGAACCCCCCGGTCGCACGGCGCATCCTCGACAAGGCGTTGACCGCGGCTCGTGCCCGTGAAGCGGCCCGCAAAGCCCGCGAAGCGGTCCGCAAAGGCGCTCTGACCGGCGGCGGCCTGCCCGGCAAGCTGGCGGATTTTTCGGAGAAGAACCCCGAGCTCTGCGAACTCTACATCGTTGCGGGCCTTTTCGACGTTGAGCAGCTTGCCGCGGATCGGCAACACGGCCTGAAATTGCCGGTTGCGTCCCTGCTTGGCCGAGCCGCCAGCGGAATCGCCCTCAACGATGTAGAGTTCGCAGAGTTCCGGGTTCTTTTCCGAGCAATCGGCCAGCTTGCCGGGCAGGCCGCCGCCGGTCAGAGCGCCTT
>JBFZFE010000402.1:0-6448 GCA_041306525.1 Verrucomicrobiota bacterium
GCTCTTCCGATCTGCGCTCCTGAAGCTTCGGCGTGATCGGGTCACGAGCCGGAAAGACTGCTTGATGCAGCGCGGTGCGTCCCTGCTCATTGGTGGCCTTTACATCAGCACCAAGCGCGAGCAGTCGCTTGACCAGCTCTGGGCGCGCAACCGAGGCGGCATGGGCCAGCGGATAGCCGAAAGCTTTGCTCGCGACATTCACGTTCGCTTCTGCGTCGAGAAGAAGGCTGGCGACGTCGAACTCGCCTATCGTGCGAATCGCCCAGCCCAAGGCCGTCTGGCCGCCAGCATCCTTGGCGTTGATGTCAGCGCCATGCTTGATAAGTGAGGCCAGCAGTTCGCGGCGGCCATAGACCGCCGCGTGGGTCAGCAACGAGTTGCGGCCGTGATTCGGATCGAAGCCGCTGCGCCAGACCCAGTCCATGATTCCCCGCTGCTTGCCTTCACCGGCGGCAACCAGCAACATGTGCTTGTCAGAGGCGTCCATCGGGATGCCGCTCTGGAGAATCTTGAGGGCGAGGTCGGCCCGCCCGTTCCAAGCGAAGCTGTAGAGCGTGTTGCGGATATTGGCTTCAGGAAATGGCGGCATCTTTGCCTGCGGCGCGACCCGTTTCACGATTTGCAGGCGCTGCCACCACTGCCATGAATTTCCACCGATGCTGTTCGTGTCAGTTTCTGGCCAGAGCCCGCGGGTGTCCGCGCCCGCCGCCAGCAGTATTCGCACGGCGCCATCGTGTCCATGATCCAGTGCGAGCAGGAGCGGGGTTTCGTTTTCCCGGCCGCGCGTGGCGTTGACGTCGGCTCCGTGGCGCAGCAGCAGCTGGATCATTTCGCTGCGGCCAGCACGCGCGGCCGTATGGAGCGGGGTCCAGTCATCATTGCCGTGCACGTCCGCTCCTTTGGAAATCAGATACTCGGCCAACGAGTCATGGCCATTGTGGATTGCCCCCGTCAAGGGAGTGGCGTTGTCCCGTGAGGCGGCATTGATATCGGCGCCCGCCCCGAGCAGCAGATCGGCAATCTCCGGATGGCCATGTATGGCGGCGCGGTGCAGCGCGGTTAATCCGTCTTTGTCGATTTTGTTGGCGAGCGCGGAATCTTGAGCCAACAGTTGTCGAACCCGCTTGGTATGGCCCAGCATCGCTGCCGCCCAGATATCAACTTCCGCACCCTGCCGCATCAGGTATTGGGCCGTCGCGAATTGCTTTGCGTCAGCCGCCCAATGCAGCGCCGTCAGTTGGTTCAGATCGCGAAGATTCACACTGGCCCCTTTGGCGATCAGCAGCCGAGCCAAGTCGCGTCGGCCCTTGCCGGCCACGATGTGCAACGCGGTTGCGCCCCCGTCGCCGCGCCGATTCAGGTCCGCGCCATGGGCCAACAACACGGCGAGTGTTTCGCAGTCGGCGCTCTTGGCCGCGAGATGCAACGGCGTGTCGGCGACACTGTTCGTGCCATTGACTGGCGCGCCGGCAGCGAGCAACAGCGCCACGGCGGCGGCGTGGCCGTTGTTCGCGGCCACATGCAAGGCGGACTCTCCCATGTGCCGGTTCGGAAGGTGCAAATCGGCACCGCGCTCCAGCAACAAGCGAACGATTTCCGGGTTGCCGTGCCGAGCGGCGGCGTGCAGGGGAGTCTCGCAGTCGTCGTTGGTGGCGTTCACCTGCGCGCCATGAGCCAGGAGCGTCCGCACGACCGACACCGCGCCTGCCTCGGCAGCGGCAAACAAGGGGCCGGAGGCATCCACCCCGTGCACCAACAGAAGCACCGCCGCGGCGTTATTGGTGTGGCGTGCGGCGGTGGACAAGGCCTCGCCGGCGGCAGCCCGCGGATCGTCGTCGAGCATTTGGCGAAGCCGCTGCGTGTCGCCAAGTTGAATCACTTCCCGCACCGACGCGTACTTCGGGGCGCTATGGCAACCCCAAGCCGTGAGCAACACCATCGGCACCAAGCATCTGAGCCATTGCGAGCGCTTCGTTGTACAATGGGCTTTGTTGGTCGCGTTCACGCCCCGCATTCTCAACATCCGCGCGGACCCGTCAAGGTGTGTCTTCACGATCGGACAAACCGCGCTTGCCCGGTCTCCCGGTCGGTCTGGGAGACCTGCGGTCAGCGGTGGTGCGCGGTCAGAGACCTGCGCACAACAGGGCGGCTGGCCCGGACAGCCGAGTCCGCGAGATGCGCGTGTCGTTTACGGCAAACCCTTGCCACTCAGATTGCCAACTCAGCCAAGAGCTTCAGCGTGACTAACTGCGGCGCAGTAACTCCAACAGTGCCCGGTCGAGTTGGTGGCCCGCGAACTCCTCATAGGCCACGTCGGTGCGCTGCGGAATGAGCTTGGCCCAATTGGCGTAGTGGTCTTCCAGACGCTGATGTCGCCCACGGCCTTGACGCGTTGGATGATGTCTTCGAAGGAATTGTGTTTGTTGCCCAGGATCCCAATGTGAACTTGATCCGCACCGGCCTTGATCGGCGGCTTGACGGGCGTGACAAACAGCAGCTTCATCCATGTCGATGCTGAGGATGCCGGAGCCGTCGGACTCGACCTTGCGATAAACGAGCTGACCGCAGGCGCCCTCGTTGATCTGGTCGTCGGGAAGCAACACGACCGGCTCCTGTTCGCGGAAACCGACGCGGTCGGTCGAGCCGTGAACCCATTCATGACCGAGCCCTTGGATCGCGAACGTGCCGGCATTGGGATGACTCCAGCCGGAGATGTTGCTGGCCTTGAGGAACGCCTGGGCGATGAACTCGTCATTGCCCTGCCAGCCGTTGCGGAAACAGTGATACCCGAACCCGGGCGCGTCCCAGGTGAGCGGCATGGATTTGCCGGGCGGCTCGGGCTGAGCCTCGAGCGGATAATTCAGGAACGGCAAAACAAATTTCAGACCCGCGTCCGACAGGGCGTTGACAGTCGCCCCGTACAGAGCCATTGCCCGGGCAGCTTGTCGGACACGAAATCCGCGACCGGCACGCCTTCGCCGGGCGTGTAGTTCGCCTCGGGAGCGATGAGCTTCAGGCTCTCCACCGCGGCCACCGGCTTGACAGGCGCGGGTCCCTTGGCGTTGTGCAACACCAGCGCGGCGACCGCGGGGCCGCCGTAGCCGGGACCGTAGTAGTTGCTGCACGGGTGATTGTTCGCGTGGCTGGTGCAGGTCAGGTACCGCAACAACATCGGCAGTTCCTCCGCCAGCCGGTCACGAACCGCCTTGCGAAAATCCGCGGGCCAGGCATCGAAACAGAGATCGTAGGCGAACGCCAATATCACCGCGTTGTGCCCGCAACTGCCGCTGCCCCCCCCGCATCGCCCGACAACGGGTCGGTGTGCAGCAGACACAGATCGGCCATGGCGCGCGCGGCATCGGCGAAACGCTGTTCGCCGGTCAACTGGTAGGCGACGCCCATGTTGAGCGCATCGCCGCGACCGCGCCGACCCTTCTCCAGTTTCCACGCCTTCTCGATGGCATCGACGCGCGCCCAGTAAACCTGCCCGAGCGGCGTGTTGAGGCGTTCGCGGAGCTTGGCGACGTCGCTCTTGCGAAACAGCACGCGCGGATGCTCGCCGGGCTCAACCGGCTTGAAACCTTCCCGGACCACCCGCTTGATCGGCTTCGCCTCCGCCGTGACGCGCCCGGTCACCGGTGCGCCGTCGCACGCGCCGGTAAAGGTGCCGGTCAGCTTGCCGTCTGCCCCCGGCTTCAACTCGATCGTGTACGAAACGAAATGTTCCTCGCGCACCCATTGGTCGCCCGTGAGGATCATGGCGACTTTGAGTTTGCCGCTCTGCCCGTCGAAGGTGGCCGACTCGACGCGCCCGTAGTGGATGCCGTTACCGGCCCCAAGCGCCGTGCCCCAGGCGCGTTGCCAGACGCCGTTCTGGGCTTCGAGGTCGAGCACGAGATTGCCCTGGCTCCGTGTGGGGAACAACGCCCCCCAGAGCACCACCTGCCATTCGCCCGTCAGGTTCTCGGCCGCTTGCACGGCCGACAAACAACACACCAGAAGCAGAGCTGCGAGTTTCTTCATCACCACCGACAAACACCGCCCGCGCCCGGACGCTTCGCTTACTTCAGTCGGCTCAACATTTCTTCCGCTTGCCGCGCTTCATCGGCGCCGGCAAGGTCGCGCGCGATAGTTTGGAGACGCGCGGCGTTGCGGGTGGCGCGTTCGCGCCAGAGCTTCGCCATCGTCGGCGGATGCGGGATCTCGCGGAATGACGGGTTCAGGCGCAGATCAACGAAACGTTTGGCCGGTGACGATGCAATCCGGTAATCAGCGAGTTGATCAGGGCTCTTCTCGCTGAACACACCCAAACTGGTCAGGCCCCAGCCGCCTTGACCGGGTTTGACCATGACAGCGATGACGTGACGTCCTTTCGTTACCGGCGCGGTGAACCGGTGGGCATCAACCTTGCCGGTCACGCCCTCTTTCATCGTCGGACTGAGCGCGACGCCGTCCACAAACCACTGCATGTGCCAATCCGCGCCCGCACTGATGTAGAGATAGCCGGCGGCGGGACAATCCACCGTCGCGAACAGGTACGCCGACATTGGCGAGGAGGTGGCGAGTTTCTTCGGGGCGTTGGCGAGGTCGGGTTTCTGGCCCGGTGCGGTCTCGCTCAGGGCGTTGAGGTTCACGGCGTTGCCCTCGACCGGGAACTCGTAAGCCGGCAACTCCAGTTCGCCCACGGCCACTGTCTTCGGCATTGTCCGCAATTGCTCGGCCGCCAGCCGTGGCGCGTCCGCCGGCAACGGACCGATCACCTGCCACGTCTTCGGCCAGCCGATTTCCTGAACGGCACCGGCCGCGAGCGCCTCGATGACTTTGATGGTCTGCAGTTCTTCCTTGGCCTCCGCCTTGAAGTATTCCGGTCCAACCTTCAGCAGGTACGGATAAAGCCCGGCCTTGAGACAAAGCGGTTCGTCGGGCTTGAGTTCCTGGCCGCCGAGCCATTGCGTGACGCCGTTGGCGCGCAACGCCGGCACGACCACCCGGTCGCGGGTGTTGTCGAGCACCGTGTAAAACAGGCCGATGCCGTGAGGGCTGGCGTTACCGGCTGGATCAAGCGCGCTCTTGAAATGCGGCGTCAAATCACCCGTGCCTTGGAGTTCGGCGGTGCGCAAATACATCGGCGGCTCGTTGTAGGCATGGTCGCGATCCACGGGCGCGAACTTCACCCCAGTCGTGTCCGGTAAGTTCAACCCGGCAGCGTCCATCGGTCCGGCGCCGAGCCAAAACTCGGTCGTGCGTTCGGGAATCAGCTTGCCCGCCGGCACGTCCCCCAACCCGCTCACCTTTTCCAGCCCGGTCACGACGCGCGGCTTGGCGGATTGCGGTTGCGGGCCGACAACCTTCAACAGCGTCTTCGCCAATGCCATGTTCTGGTACTGCCGGCCTGCGGGAGTCGTCACCGCGATGCAGGTCAACGCCGTTGGGGAACGCAGGAACATCCGTCCGCCCGCAAACACCGGCGACGACGAGGTGCCGGGCTCGACATCGTTGTTGGCGATCATCTGCAACTGCTCGTCCGCCGTCGCGATGGTGATCTGGTTGCGTTTGTTGTCGGCGCGTCCGCCGAGCAGGAACACATATTCGCCGGCAATTACCGGCGTTTTCAGATTCAACGCGCCGTAGGAATACAAGTCGTCCATGGCGGGTTTGAGACGCCCGAGCCAGCGGCCCGTCTTCACATCCTGGACGTTGATCTCGGCGCGCGGGTCGGGACAATGCGGCGTGTGCGCCAGCACCGAGTGGGTCGTGAACAGATACTTGTCGTTGGCGACAGCGGGAGCAGGCGCGTTGCCGAAACCCGAGTTGCCGTAATTGCTCTCCCACGCGTGCGCGTAACCGAGCTTGCCGTCCTTCGCCCACAACCGCACCGCCTGATGCCGCGCCTGTGAGGTGAGAAACAACATGTCGGCGCTGCGGCTCCAGACGTACGGGCCTTCCTTCCCCTGCATCTCGATATCGAGCGGCGGCAATTCGGTGCCGTTGACGATGTCGAGGCGCGCACCGTTGCCGGCAAGGAACACGACCACCTCGCCGAAGGTGAGCAGTTGTCCCTTCTTCTCAAACTTGCCGGGCAACTCCCAGCGTTTCACTTCCTTGCCGGTCGCGGCGTCGAACACGTACAGGCCGTTGAAACTCTTCGCCACGCCTTCGACGACCACGCGGTTACCGGCCAAGTGCAGCTGCTTGACCGCGAGGCCCGTCAGCTGCGACCAGACCTGTTTGCCGGCCAGATCAAAGCAAGAGAGCACGTTGCCGGCGCACCAAACCAACTCGCCATTGCTCACCGGCTCCGTCGTGTCGCCCTCGACCGCCGCTGACCAACGTTCCTTGCCGTCGAGATCAAGGCAGGTCAGCTTGCCGGGACTGCTGACGAGCAAGGCGTCACCCACCACCAGCGGCCGCGCCTTGCCGCCGAGATCGGTGTTACGCCACGCGACGT
>JBFZFE010000403.1:0-6149 GCA_041306525.1 Verrucomicrobiota bacterium
TGCCATTGCGCTGAGGGTTTTCTTCATCGAGTGTGCAACCTCCATTTGTGCCCGCACTGTACCCGGCAAGGGCAGGTTTGCAAGCTTGCGGACCAGCGCGCCAGCCGCTAGTTTTTCGTCCCGTGGACGAAACCAGCCCCTTGATCGACCTGACCAGCGACGCCTATCTGATGGGCGAGGCGCTGCGTCAGGCGCGCATGGCCTACGACGCGGCTGAGGTACCTGTCGGAGCCGTGATGGTGCGTGCCGGTAAAGTCATTGCCCGCGCTCACAACCAAGTGGAAATCCTGCATGACGCCACGGCGCATGCGGAGATGCTGGTGATCACGCAAGCGGCGAATGCGCTGGGAGATTGGCGACTCGATGGATGCACGCTGTACGTCACCAAGGAACCTTGTCCAATGTGCGCGGGAGCCATCGTCCTCTCGCGGGTGACACGACTGGTGTTTGGCGCGCGCGACGAAAAGTCGGGTGGCGCGGGCTCTGTTTTCCCGATCACCCATGCCGGTGGCCTGAATCACACGGTCAGTGTGACCGCTGGCGTCAAGGAAACAGAGGCGCGGGAGCTGTTGCGCGGCTTCTTCCGTGAACGCCGCCAAGCCGGCTAGGCGGCTCAGCGCAGGCTGGGCGTCTGCTTCAATAATTCAAGCAAACGCAATGTCGTCTGACCGACGATTTCCATGCTGCGCGCGCTGATGTTCTTCATTTTGTCATTTTCCGTATGCCAGTGATCGTTCTGCCCCGGTGCGCTGCCGTAGTGAAAATCGATGATGTTCATGGCTGGAATCCCCGCGGCAAGAAACGGCACGTGATCATCGTGGATGCCGCCGGGAAAAAGACCGAAGTAATCCCGGTAACCTGTCTCGCGGGCCGCGTCGAAGAGCCGCTGGTTCAAGGCGGGCGTGGCATTGGCCGGCAAGGTGATGTTGAGATTGGCATCCCCGACCATGTCGAGCAGGACCAACGCCTTGATGTGGTTGAGGCGTCGTTTGGCCTTCAGGCTCTCGACGAAATATTTGCTCCCCCACAGACCATCTGTCTCGCTGTACTCAACCATGCATTCTTCACCGTCGAAAAAGACAAACCACAAGTCGGACTGGCCGGAAGCAACACGCGCCATCTCCAGTAACACGCCCACGCTGGAGCCGCCGTCATTGGCGCCGACAAAGTTGACGCCCGGCATGATCTTCGTATCGAAGTGCGATCCCAAGATAACGACGCGGTCATCGCCTTTGTGCTGTTTGCGGGTGCGACCGATGACGTTGCGGAACGTGACCGGCCCGTTGGGCGTGGCGGCGATGAAGACCTGTTCCTCGGTGTCCAGCCCGAACTCCTGTAACTGCGTGGCGATGTAGGTGGCACTGCGTATCAGATTGGCGCTGCCACTTGGGCGGGGACCATAATCAACGAGTCGCTGGACATGGGCATAGGCACGTTGCCCCTCGAAAGCGCGCCATTTGATCTCCGTCGAAGGTTCCCGGCTGCAACCGGCAAGGAGGACCAAGGCACAAAGAATGGAAATCAGGCGGGTTTCCATTGCTCCGCAAAGGTTATGCGTCGCGCCAGCGACGGATGATCGTGCAGCAAATACTCAATAAGGGGGTGCGGGGAAAGGTCGGCAAGGTTCTGTTCCGCCAGCTTGCGCATGGCCCGGATGAAAGCATCGGTGTTGCCCGTCATCTCCAAGGCACCGGCATCGGCTTTCCACTCGCGCCAACGCGAAAAGGCATTATTTAGCGGCATCACGACCAAGCCAAAAACAAAAAAGGCAAGTGCCAGCAGCGGGAAAGCAGCCAAGTCCTGCACCCCCCCGTAACCGTACCGGGGCAAGGCATCCCGCAGGACGACATCAGCCACCTTGAGTCCGACGAAAGTAGTGACAGTGCTCCAGGTGATCATTTTGGTGATGTCGCCATGCCGGTAATGCGCCATTTCGTGGGCCATCACGACCTCGATCTCGTCCTCGGCAAACTTGTCGAGCAATGTGTCGCCCAAGATGATGCGCTTTGTCCTGCCCAGTCCCGCAAAGGCAGCGTTGGCTTTCTTCGTCTTCGCACTCATGTCCATCCGGTAAACCCCCACTACCTTGGCGCCGACGCGCTGGGCCAGCCCGGTAAGCTTCTGGCGGAGTGATTCGTTCTCCAGCGGACGGAGCTTGTAGAAGAGCGGCAGAATCAGCACTGGGAAGAGCGTCGAGAGCACGATACCGAACAGCAGGAAGAATCCGCCGGCTGCCGCCCACCACCACTCGCCGAACCGACGCAGCAAGAAGTAGAGCACCTCGAGAACGAAAACACCAAGGACCAAGTTGATTCCCAGCGATTTCAACTCATCGAGCGCCCAGCCACCGAGTGTTTGGTTCGACAATCCATACTGGTGCTCAAGGCGATAGCCGCTGAACCAGTTCAGCGGCAAGAACAGCAACTTGGTGGTCAACACCAACACGGCCCCGTAGATCGCTGTCGTGACCCAAGGGTTGGTCGAGAATGTTTGCGCGTAACCAGCCAGCCACGTCGACACGCCCGTGACCAGTGCCAGCACCAACAAGACGCCCGTGTACAATGTCTCGCCCACGAACAGCAGATTGTGGATCGCCTCGTAGCGTTTGGCGCGTTGTTGCGGGTCGGCGATCATCGCCGCTAGAGGTTTTCGACGCCGAAAATGGCGAGCAACCGCGCCAGATCGTCATTGCCGTAATAACGGATCTCGATCCGGCCCTTCTTCTTGCCATGGCGCACGGAGACATGCGTCCCGAGCTTTTGTTGGAGTTGCTCCTCGATGGCCAGGATGTCAGGTGACTTCACGACGGCCGTGCGGCCCATTCGTGTCTTGTTCTCGCCTTTGAGGCGTTCCACAAGTTGTTCCGCATCCCGCACGGTCAGGCTCTCCCGCAAGACACGTTCAGCAACGAGACGTTGCTCCTCCGGTATGCTCAAGCCGAGGATCGCCTTGGCGTGCCCCACCGAAAGCTGGCCGTTGCCAACCCAGGACAACACTTCGCTGGGCAATCCCAGCAAACGCAGCGAGTTTGCGACCGTGGCACGGTTGCGACCGACCTTCTCCGCAATCTGTTCCTGGGTGAGGCTGAACTCACGGGCGAGTTGGTCGTATGCCTTGGCCTCTTCCACCGGGTTCAAGTCCTCGCGCTGGAGGTTCTCAATCAACGCGATTTCGAGCACTTCCTGGTCACCGGCTTCGCGAACCAGGACCGGTATAGTCGCCAAACCAGCCGCGCGGGCGGCGCGCCAGCGGCGTTCGCCCGCAATCAGTTCGTAACGCGTCTGGCCATTGTCCTGACTAAATGGTCGCACCAGCAGCGGCTGAATGACACCACGCTGCTTGATGGACTCGGCAAGTTCCTTGAGATGCTCGGGGTCAAACTCTGTCCGCGGCTGATACCGGCTGCGTTCAATGGCGTTGATGTCGATGTGCCGAACACCGTCAGCGGCTGATGCAGCAGCAGGTTCCGCCGGCGCAGCCTGTGCGCCCAGTGGCGCGACAGCCGTCGGAGGCGGCGGTTGAACCGGCACTTCAACATGCGGGACTTCCAATGCCACACTGCGCACGATTCCGCCGCTGATGAGGGCATCAAGACCCCTCCCCAATGCCTTTTTAGTCATGGTAGGCTACAACTCCTTCAGGCCGCGTGTTTATGGCTTGGGCCGGGGGAAGTCGAGCACAAAGACCGCGGCTAATTGGCTCACATTCCCGGCAGCGGGCTACTTCTTCTCGCCTTCGAGCTTGGCGAGCCGCTTCTGCACCCGCACGATCTGGACTTGAACGCCCAGGATGATGACGACCAGCAAAACGATTGTTCCGAAGTCTGCGAATTCCATATGATCTCCTTGGTTTGTTTACTGCCTATCCTTGTTGCAGAAGTTTGCGCAGTTCCGTGCTGAACTCCTGCATGTCTTTCTGCGTCGGTTTCGATGCGCCCAACTCCGGCTCCAAGCCGAGCCGGCCCATTTCATCCAGGAACCAGTGCGCCTTCGCGCCTGAAGAGAACCGGGCATACCCGCTCAACATCGAGCCGGGGGCTGGCATCTGGTCCACACTGATGGAAAGTTTTCCTCCCGCCGCTCCGCCCAGGGGGGCCGCCGACACGGCCTCGGCGGGGGCTGCTGGGGCCGGTAACGTGACCTTCGGCAATTCCTTCTCAGGCAATTCCGTCCCCGGCATTTCGGACAACAGCAATCGCAAGTCCATGTAGGTGATCGTGTCGCCCTTCTCTTTGCACAAGAAATCCAAAACTTGCGAAAGATTCAGCCCCTTGGCCAGTTGTTGGCGGACAATCTCCTTGCGTTCCTCGTTGGTCATGCGCGCGAGAGTACACCGAAGCAACCAGCGACGCAAGCCCATGGAAACAGGCTTGCCAAGCTCCCGGGCGGTCCGCATTATCCCCGCCCCATGAGCACGACGGCACAGGAAATTCCCAAAGCGTATGAGCCCAAACAGGTCGAGGACCGCTGGTATGCGGACTGGATCGCGCAGGGCCATTTTGTCGCCAACCCCGCCTCCCCCAAGCCGCCTTACGCGATTGTGATTCCGCCGCCCAACGTTACCGGCGTGCTCACGATGGGGCATGTGCTCAACAACACGCTTCAGGACATCCTCGCCCGCCGCAAACGGATGCAGGGCTTCGAGGTGCTCTGGTTGCCGGGCACTGACCATGCCGGCATCGCAACGCAGACAGTCGTGGAGAAAACGCTCCGCAAACAAGGCGTCATCAAACACCGCGACGACCTCGGCCGGGAGAAGTTCCTCGCCAAAGTCTGGGAATGGAAGGACAAGCACGGCGGCATCATCATCCAGCAGCTGAAGAAGCTCGGTTGCTCCTGCGACTGGAGCCGGGAGCGCTTCACGATGGATGAGGCATACTCCCAATGCGTCCTGCGCGTGTTCGTTGACCTTTACGAAAAGGGATTGATTTACCGCGGCAAACGCATGGTCAACTGGGACCCTGCCGGCCGCACCGCGCTGTCGGACGAAGAAGTGATCATGACCGAGACGCAAGGTCATCTCTGGCACATCCGTTACAGCGACGATGTTGTTGTGGCGACAACCCGGCCGGAGACGATGCTCGGGGATGAAGCGGTTGCCGTGAACCCCGACGACGAACGGTACCGGCATCTCGTCGGCCAGAAACTGCGCCTCCCGCTCCGCAACAAGGAAATCACCGTGATCGCTGATGCTGCGGTTGATCCGAAGTTCGGCACTGGCTGCGTCAAAGTCACACCGGCACACGATGTCGCCGATTACGAGATGGGCTTGCGTCACGGTCTGCCCTTCACGGTGGTGATTGGTCCTGATGGGATCATGACCGCGGAAGCCGGTGAGGATTACGAGGGACTCGACCGTTTCGAATGCCGGGAAGCTGTCGTTGAGCAACTCAAGCTCGCGGGCTTGCTCGTGAAGGTCGAGGACTACACACACAACGTCGGCTACAGTGAGCGCACCAACGTCCCGATTGAGCCCTACCTCAGCGAGCAGTGGTTCCTGCGCTATCCGCAAGCCCCCCGCTCCACCGCCGCCGTCGAAAACGAGGAGATCAAGTTTTATCCCGAACGCTGGAGCAAGACCTACACCCACTGGATGCGCAACATCCGCGACTGGTGCATCAGCCGTCAACTCTGGTGGGGACACCGGATTCCCGTCTGGTATCGCGGCGAGGAAATCCACTGCGGCTTGGAAGCCCCGCAAGGCGAAGGCTGGACCCAAGACGCCGACGTTCTCGACACGTGGTTCAGCTCGTGGCTCTGGCCGTTTGCGACGATGGGCTGGCCCGCCGGGACGCCGACATTGAAGAAGTTTTATCCAACCACCGATCTCGTGACCGGCCCCGACATCATTTTCTTTTGGGTCGCCCGCATGATCATGGCTGGGTACGAGTACATGGGCGCCAAACCGTTTGCCAACGTGTACTTCACCGGCATCATCCGCGATGCGCAGGGCCGCAAAATGTCCAAATCGCTGGGCAACTCCCCCGACCCGCTCGATCTGATTGCCAAGTATGGCGCTGACGGTCTGCGCTTCGGCCTGATGCTGATCGCGCCACAAGGCCAGGACATTCTGTTCGACGAGAAACGTTGTGAGATTGGCCGCAACTTCATGAACAAGCTCTGGAACGCCGCCCGCTTCATCCAAATGCA
>JBFZFE010000404.1:0-4754 GCA_041306525.1 Verrucomicrobiota bacterium
AGGAAAAGACTTCCGAGACCTGCCTGCTTTGCCACGAGAAAGCCACCCAGGAATGGCAGGCCTCCCCGCATGCCAAGACGATGAACGATTCATTCATGGCCGTCTGGCAACGCGACGGCAAGAAATGGGAGTGCCTCGTCTGTCACACCAGCAAGTCCGACCGCAAAACCGGTAAGTTCTCCCACGAAGGCGTCAGTTGCGAGTCCTGTCACGGCGCAATGAAGGAAGACCACCCGGACAAGTCGAAAATGACCTTACCGGCCACTTCCGAGGTCTGCCAAAGCTGTCACACCGTCACCTACGGCGAATGGCGCGTCAGCGCGCACGGACAAAAGAACATCCGCTGCTTCGACTGCCACAAAATGCACAAGATGGATCTGCGCAAAGACAAACCCGATGACATGTGCGGCAGTTGTCACACCGAACGACTCAAGGACTTCTCTCACGCCACCCACGCCGTCGAGGGCCTGCACTGCTTGAGTTGTCACATGCCCGAAATCAAGGGTTCGGTCAGCAAAATCCGCGGCATCGGCGTCCGCGGCCACACCTTCGGCGTCGGCGCGGAGACCTGCGCCAACTGCCACCGCGAGATGGTTCACGCCAGCCACGAACGCGCTTCGCTCACCGATGAGGTGAAACGCCTCAAAACACTCACACCCGAAACCCTGACCACCCGCGTCACCGATTTGGAGAAAGAAACCCGCAAGCTGCAGGACAATCTCACCGCCAACCGCCGCGTGATCATCCCGCTCGTCGGCATGGCGTTCCTGCTCGGCATCTTTGCCGGCTACGCTCTCCCCCACTTCCGCAAGAAGAAGGAGGCGCCCAAACCGTGATCTCACGACGTCGTTTCCTCCAGGCAGGCGCGACCGGCACGCTGACCGTGCTCGGTGCTTCGCGTCTGCTCGCCAGTGAAAAGCTGGCCGCCGCGGACCAGACGGCGGTGCTTGTCGACCTGACGCGTTGCATCGGTTGCCGGGCCTGCGAAAACGCCTGCCGGGTGCGCGCGGGTTTCGACGGCCTGCCCTCGGCCTCGATTGGCTATGGCCCCGGTGACGGTCAACTCACCTTCCGGACGCGCACCTTCATCGAGCCGGTCAACTGCGGCGGCAAACACAACCAGCCGATCAAACGCCAGTGCATGCATTGCTTGGAGCCAGCCTGCGTCTCGGTCTGCCCCGTCGCCGCCCTGGAAAAGACGAAGACCGGGCCCGTCGTTTACCACGAACATCTCTGCATCGGCTGCCGCTACTGCATCCTCGCCTGCCCGTTCAACGTCCCGAAGTACGAGTGGGACAACGCCCTGATGCCGCGCGTCGGCAAATGCGATTTCTGCGCCGACCGCCAAGCCAAAGGCCAGTCTCCCGCCTGCGTCGCTGCCTGCCCGACCGGTTCCCTCAAGTCGGGCAAACGCGCTGCCCTGCTGCAGGAAGCGAAGTCCCGCCTTTCGGCGTTGCCAAAACGCTACGCCGCCTTGTATGGCGAGGACGTTGTCGGCGGCACGACCTGGTTGTATCTGACCGACACCAACCCGCTGGAACTCGGTTTCCCGAAAGGGCTGCCCTCATCACCCCTGCCCAGGCTCACTTGGGAGGCAATTGCCAAACTGCCCTTCGTTGTGATCGGCGTCGGGCTGATTCTCAGCGTCATTGTTCGCTGGCGCACGAGGAAGCAACCATGCACGACCTGAGCTGGCTCGTTCTCGTTTTCCGCATCTTCGGCGTCCTCGTGATGGTCGGCGCGGCGGTGTTTGTGTGCTGGCTGCTGTCGGGACGCAAGTTCCCCGAGCAGCTTTCCGGCGCCACGTTCGGCTGGCTGCTGCTGGTGCTCTTGTGGGCGCTCGGCGGCTGGGCGTTTGCATCCCGGTATGCGCTCGGTCTCGGCGCGGTCACCAATCTCAGCGACCAGTTTCCTTGGGGCATCTGGAAAGCGCTCGTGCTCTGCGGCATCTCGTTCGCGGCCGGTGGGTTCCTGACCGCCTGCATGGTGTACATCTTTCGCATTCGCGCCTTTTACCCGATCCTGCGCCCCGTGGTCCTGGCCGCCTACCTCGGTTACATGCTTTCGGCGTCGGGTTCGCTGCTCGTGGACCTGGGCCGGTATCATCAGATCTGGCGTCCGATCTTCTTCTGGCAACACCATTCGGTCCTGTTCGAGGTCTCGTGGTGCGTGATGCTCTATACCGGCGTGCTCAGCGTCGAGTTCGCGCCCATCCTGCTCGACAAACTGCGCTGGCACCGGCTCGCCAACATTGTCCACAAGATCACCGTGCCGTTCGTGATCTGCGGTGTGATTCTTTCGACGCTGCACCAATCCTCCCTCGGCTCGTTGTTCCTGATCGTGCCCAACAAACTCCTGCCGCTGTGGTACACCCCCCTGCTGCCGGTCCTGTTCTTCATCAGCGCCATCGTGTCCGGCTTCGCGATGGCGATCTTCGTCTCGGCGCTCTCATTCTGGACCTTCAAACGCCCGCTGGAACCGCGCGTGTTGACCTCCCTCGGCAAAGGAATGACACCGCTGCTGCTGGTCTATCTCTTCTTGCGCATCGTTGACCTGACCGTCCGCAACGCTTGGATCTACATCTTCGAGAACCCGCTCCAAGGCGCGATGTTCACCATCGAAATGCTCCTGCTCACGCTGCCGCTCTTTGTGGTCCTGCGCACCAAATGGTCGGGTCGCCGCCGCTGGGCCTTCGCCGCCGCCATTCCCGTTCTGATCGGCGTCATTCTCAACCGGCTCAACGTCGCCTGGATCGGCCTGCTGCCCTCGACGGGCGCCAACTACTTCCCCTCCTGGATCGAGATCGTGGTGGTGCTGAACCTGGTCAGCTTCGGCGTTGTCATCTTCGGCCTGGCGGCCCGGTACCTGCCGCTCTTCGAGCATCACGACCCCGACGCGCATCACAGTCCCGCCCCCACTTCCGCCCCCAGCCACGGCGCCGCGAGCCATCCCGCTTGAGTTCCTCCCATTGACAGCGCCGAGACTTTGTATTACAAAGTCTCACCATGAAAGCCGAACTCGCCGAACAGAACCTGCAACTGATCCGCACCCTGATGGAGCGCTCGACCCTCTACCGGCGCGCGCTCGCGCCGATGCTGTTGCTCGCCGGCATCTGTGCCACCCTCGCCGCCCCCATTGGCTGGGCTTGGCGCGGGATGGAAGGTCACATGTCCGACCGGGAGTTCGTCTTGTTCTGGTCGGCCATTTGCGCGGTGGTGCTTATCGGCTCGTTTCTGCTCGCCCGCCGGCAGGCGATGCGCGACCGGGAACCGTTCTGGTCGCCACCGCTGCGGCGGGTGACCCAGGCCATGTTACCGGCAACCGCTGTTGCTGCCGCGTGGACTCTCTACGCCTTGCGGAACGACGCCGGGACCTCTGATCTGCAAACCCAATGCGTGGTCGTCTGGAGTGTTCTCTACGGCTGCGCGCTGCACGCTGCCGGCATGTTCGCGCCGCGCACCTTGCGCCGTGCCGGTTGGCTCTTCATCGCGGCCGGAGTCGCCATTGGCCTTTTCGAAAACCACTTCAACAGCTCCCCCAACGTTTGGATGGGACTGGTCTTCGGTGGCCTGCACCTTGCCGGCGCGGCCTACCTGTTCCTGACCGAGAAGAAGGCATGAACCTCGCCGCGTTCCAGAAACTCGACCGCACGATCCACGAGGCGGGACGGATGGCCATCATGTCGTTGCTGGCCGCCAACGCCGAGTTGTCGTTCACCGAGTTGCGCGACACGCTGAACATGACCGACGGCAATCTCGCGATGCACATCAAGACGCTCCAGCAAGCCGGTTACGTTGCCGTCACCAAAAGCTTCGAGGAGAAACGCCCACGCACGACCTGCTCGATGACGCCGACCGGCCGCAAGGCGTTCGAGCAGTACATCGCCACGCTGGCGGAAATCGTGAAGGAGCAGCAACAACTTTGAACGCCAACGCAAATTTGTGGTCACTTACTTTGTATTACAAAGCGTAGAAAGGAGAACCCCCTCACATGAACATTATTCGCGCAGAACATCTGGGCTGGTGCTTCGGCGTCCGCGACGCTGTCGCGCTGGTCAAACGCGTCGCTGACCACGGCCCGGTCACCGTCCTCGGTGAGTTGGTCCACAACGAAACCGTCAACGCCGATCTCCGCGCCCGCGGCGTCCAGCTTACCGGACGGCTCGACGAAGTGACCGGCAACACCGTCATCATCACCGCCCACGGCACCTCGGTGGCGGCGCTGCAAACGGTCCGGGAACGTGTGCCGGTGATCTTGGAAGCGACCTGTCCCCTCGTCCGCGTTGCTCACCGGGCGGTGCAGGAACTCGTGGAGGGCGGTTATCACCCCGTGATCATCGGCAAACGCGACCATGTCGAGGTCCGCGGCCTGACCGGCGATCTGCGCGCGTTCGATGTCGTGCTCGCCGAAGCCGATGTGGCCGGTATGGTCGAGCGCCAGCGTTTCGGCGTCGTCGCCCAGACGACGCAGCCGATTGAACGCGTGAAACAGCTCGTCGCCTTGATCAGCGAACGTTTCCCGCAGTCCGAGGTGCGACTCGTCGACACCGTTTGCCAACCAACCAAGCAACGTCAATGGGCCGCGGCCGATTTGGCAAAGCGTTGCGACATCGTTGTCGTCATCGGCGGCCGCCACAGCAACAACACCCGCGAGCTGACCGCGACCTGCCGGCGGTTCTGTCCGCGCGTCGAACAAGTCGAGAGCGCCGCCGACCTGCAATGGTCCTGGTTTCACCGCGACGACACCGTCGGCAT